>JACPJY010000099.1 GCA_016187325.1 Rhodospirillales bacterium
CGCGCCGAGATGCACCTCGAACGAGCCGAGGTCCTGGTGTGCGTGACCGGGCATGGTCGGCCAGCCTTGTGGCGCCGCGTGCCACAGTCCTGCCCACGGACCGCGACAGACCTTGAGCCAGCCGTCGCCATCGAGTCCCTTCGGCGCCGCCGTTCCATTCGCCAGTGCCGCCAGCGCCACCTGCTGATCGCCGGCGAGCTTGGCGACCCAGCCGAAGTCGGCGCCGCCGCCGGCGAGGCCGGCCAGGAATTCCGGCGGGCAATCCGGCGACACGTCGCCGATCAGCGGCAGGCCGCCCGGCAGCATCAGATGCGGCGCTACGGCGAGCGCGCGGGCGGCGATGCCTCTCAGGGTCGGTTCGACAGGGTGACCGTAAGCGCGCGCCGCCAGCCAGGCGTCGGCGTAGTTGCGGGCGATCAGCAGGTGGTAATGGCTGGAGCCCTCGCGCAGCACCCCCGACGGCAGCAGGATGCGCGTCGCCTCCTCGATGAGAATACGTGCGCCGACGTCGGCCCAACCGTCGCGCCCGATGGCGAGAGCAACGCGGAAGATGCCACGGCCGTTGTTGGCGAGGTGGTTGGAGGTGTCATGGTCGCCGAAGTACTCGAGCCGCTCGAAGATGGCGCCGATATGGCGGTCGAGCAGCCGCACCGTGTCGGCGACCGGCTCCGGCAGCCCGGCCGTCGTCGCCAAGTCCAGCAGGTTGCAGGCGCGCTCGGCGGCGGTGTAGGGATGCCACGCCCAGCCCGGCTTTTGCTCGGTGCCGGCGCCGGCGAACGAACGTCGCCACTCCGACCACAAGGCCTGGGCCCAGGAATTTTTCACCTCGCCGTCGACGACCAGCGGCAGCCAGGCGAAGCGGTGCAGCGCCAACAGCGTCTCCACATCGGCGAAGGCGCGGCCGAACACACCCCGCTCGTCGCCAGGCCGGAGTGTCAGCTTCAGCCCGGGAAGCGGCAGTGTTATAGGCTGAGCGGGCGGTGCCGCCGTCAACGGCGGCCACGACCTCGACGGCCTTGGCTCGCCCGCTTCCGCAGTCGGGCTGGAAAGATACGGTGGCCGGTGCGGCGTGAATGGCGGCGGCGCGACGGCAACGCCGGTGATGCGATAATACAGCCACTTCCTGAGCACCGGGTCGGTTAGGAGCTGGCGGGTCTTGCGGACGAGGGGAGTGATCATTAAAAAAACGGAATCGCAGAACGGGGTGTTGAAAACGGCGCCGCTAGCCCCGGGCGCGGCAGCCGGTCTAAGCTAGCGGCGATGACAACGATTTCCGGCAATGGCGACGGAACGGAAGGCGCCGCGGCCAAGCGCGGCATCCAGGCGTTCTGGGGCGCGCTTTACGATTCGCTCTACGACGACGTCGATTCCAGCCTTACCCGCGAACGTCTGATCGAAGGCATCGACGCACTCGAGGACATGTTCCGGCTGCGCCGTCACATGGCGGCGATCGAGATGCCGCTGAATTCGCTCAAGGACAAGCGCGTGCTCGAGGTCGGCTGCAGTGCCGGCGGCCACTCGGCACTGTTCGCCCGCTACGGCGCCCACGTCACCGCCGTCGACCTGACGTCGTCACGCGTGCGGGCGACGGCGGCCAAGTTCGCGCTTCTCGGCGCCGACGCCAACGACTGCCGGGCGCTGCAGGCCGATGTCGAGGCATTGCCGTTCGCCGATGCATCCTTCGACATCGTCTATTCCAACGGCGTGCTGCACCACACAAACGACACCGAAAAGGCGCTGGACGAAGTGTTTCGAGTACTGAAACCCGGAGGCCGCGCCGTCATCATGCTCTACTGCAAGAGCTCGTGGCATTACTGGGTCAACCTGTGGCTTTGCATCGGCGTGTTCAAGGGCCGCGCCTTCGCCGACGAGAACTGGCTCGGCAAGGCGACGGAATGGGGCGGCAAGGATACGCAGAAGATCGCCAACCCGATCACCCGATGCTACACCGCCGGCGATATCCGCCGGCTGTTCTGGCGCTTCCACGACGTCACCCTGCGCAAGGGCGAATTCTACCTCTACCTAATTCCGAAGCTCGGGCGCTTCTATCGCCGCTGGCAAATCAAGCGCTACGGCACCCATCCCGGCGGCTATCTAGCCTACGGCGCACCGTGGCCAGTGCAGTCGCCGCTGGAGTTGCGCCTCGGCCGTCTGATCGGCTTCGCTTGGTTCATCCAGGCAACGAAATCCGATCAATAGCCTTCGGGATAGACGCCTGGCTCGGGAATTCGGTTGTCTTCGAGGCCGTTGATGGCGGCGCGGCCCATGGCCAGCGCCGCCTCCTCGGCGGCGCCGCCAATGTGCGGCGTGGCGATGAAATTGGGGAGCCGTGCCAACTCGAGGTCGACCGGCGGCTCCTCGGCGAACACGTCGAAGGCGGCGCCGGCGAGGCGGCCCGACTTGAGCATCGCTTTCAACGCCTGCTCGTCGACCAGGCCGCCGCGGGCGGCGTTGATCAGGATTGCCTCGCGTTTCATCAGGCCGAGCCGCTCGGCCGAAAGGATGATGCGGGTCGAGGCATCGAGCGGCAAGTGCAAGGTGACGACGTCGGATTCCCTGAGCAGCTTCTCCAGGCCCGCCGGCTCGACGCCGTGCCGCTTGTAGAAGTCGGGGAAGTCGCGGATGTCATGGGCCAGCACCCGGCAGCCGAATGACCGGAGCAGCAGGCTCACGTCCTTGCCGACGTGGCCGCAGCCGACGATGCCGACGACACGGTCCGAGAGCTGGCGGCCCGGAAACTGAGGCCAGGCACCGGCCTGCAAAGCGCAGCTGGACTCCGGGATATGGCGCAGCAGCCCGATGGCTAGGGCGATCACCAGCTCGGCGACCGAGCGCTTGTTGGTGCCGCCGGTCCATCCGAGCCGCACGCCAGCTTTGGCCATGGCGGCGAGGTCGATCATGTCGAAGCCGACGCCGTACTTGGAGACTATCTTCAACTTCGGCAGCGCCGCGAACACGCTGGCATCCAGCTTCTCGAGCCCGGTGATCGCCTTGTCGTGGCCGTCGAGAAAGCCGATCAACGCGTTGCCGGCAAGCACCAGCCCGCTGTCGTTGAACACGGCGTCCGGATAGCGCGCCAGTAGCTCGCGGCGCAGCACCGGGTGGCGGGAAAACGAGCGCGAGGTGACGGCGACGCGGATCATGCGATTTTCCGTTTGACGGCGATCATCTGCAGCGCCTCCGGCAGCTCCTCGAAGCGGTCGATCAGTGCGTCGGCACCGAGCTCCGCATGCGGCACGTGGGCGTAGCCGAAAGTGACGGCGACCGACGGAATGTCCGCCGAGCGGGCGGCGGCGATGTCGTTCTCGCTGTCGCCGATCAAGGCCGTGGTCCGTAGCGTCGTGCCGAGCTCCTCGACGACGCGAAGCACGTGCCGCGCGTCGGGCTTGCGGTGCGGTACTTGGTCGCCGCAGGAGACAACATCGAAGAAGCCGTCGAGCCCGAGCGTCTCCATGACCGGTACGGTGGTCGCCTTGGGCTTGTTGGTGCAGACGGCGAGCCCGAGGCCGGCGGCGCGGAAGACTTGCAGCGCCTCGCGGGCTCCGGGATAGACGACGGTGTGCTCGACCGGCCGCTCGGCGTAGGTAGCGAGAAACACCGCCAGCAGACGCTCGATTTCGTCGGCCATGCCGGGCCGGCCGGTCAGCGCCAGCGCCCGCTCGGCCAGCACCCGGCCGCCCTGACCGATCAGCGCCTTGGTCTCGGCGAGCGTGATCTGCCGACGGCCGTGGCCGGCCAGCGCCCTATTGATCGAGGCGCACACGTCGGGCGCCGAATCGATCAGCGTGCCGTCGAGGTCGAAAATCAATGCCCGGAACGGCTGGTCGAGGGGCATCAGTATTTCCCCCACAGCGGATCGGCGCGGATCACCGCCTCGACGCGGCTGATGTCCTCTGGGCTGTCGACGGAAACATACGGGCGCACCGGCGCCGGCGCGACGCGTTGCCGGCGGCCGTTGTCGCGGATGCGGTTCGAATCGCAGGCCTCGGCGAGCTCCAGCGGGCTCTCCGGCAGCCGCGTGAACCATTTCAGGAAATGCCAGCGAAAGGCGAAGATGCCGCCGACCCTTTTGGTGCCCATGTCGGGCGAAAATTTCTTGGCGTAAGGAATCGGGGCGCGGGAGGTGTAAAGTACGTCGCCCTTCAGGTCGTGCACCAGCTTGACGATGTCTTTGTTGAGGAACGGTTCCTCGTCAAGGATCGGCACCGACAGCATGGTGCCCTCGACCGAAGCGTCCTCGTCAAACGGCTTGACCACCGCCTCGATCATGTCGGGGCCGAGCAGCGGCTCATCGCCCTGGACGCAGACCACAATGTCGTCTTCGGCGACGAGCGTGCCGCACAGTTCCGCCGCCTCGGCGACCCGGTCGAGCGCCCGCGTGTGGGTTTTGGCGGTCATCACCACCGGCCAATCCCTGGCCGCCGCGAAGGCCTCGATGGCATCGTCGCAGGTGCACAGCCAAAGCCCGTCCCAACGCGGATAAAGCGCGGCGCGCAGATAGCAATGCTCGATCAGCGGCCGACCGCAAATCGGATGCAGCGGCTTGCCCGGAAAACGGCTGGCTGCCACGCGGGCGGGGACGAAGCCGAGAATTTTCGGGATGGTTGCCATGCCTTGCCTTCAGCCGCCGACGCCCTGCCGCTTCAGCCATGCGGCGGCAGCGTCGGCCGCCAGTTGGTGGCCGAGGGGCGACCAGTGGCCGTCGTGGGCGAAATGGGTGGGACTGAAGCCGGTCCGCTTGAAGTCTTCAAACGGATCGACCATAGCGATGCCACGCTTCACCAGCGCCGCCGCCATCGACTGCCGGAGGCCGCGGAAATAGGCGTCACCATCGCGGATTTCGAAGCGCGCGGGCGCGATCAGCACTGCCATCGGAATACCCTCGGGCAGCATCGCCTTAAGGGCCGCGAGCTCGGCGGCGGTCCGCTCGATGGCGATCTCGGTTTCTGCCTCGCCCAGTAACCGACGGTAGGCGTGGCCCTCGGCGATCAGGCCGAGCGCCGTCAGCGTGTCGCGCACGAATGCCACACGCTTCAACGACACGGCGAGGAAATTGTAAATCGCCGTATTCTTGATCAGGAATTCGCGGATGTTCTGATCGGTCGCTGGCGCCGCGGCGCCCGGCAATTGCGCTGCTCGGGCTGCCTCCTTACGGCAGTCGTAGGCGCGGATGTCGTTCTCCAATATCAGGCCGACGACAACGGCTTTCGGCCGCGCTTCCTTCGGCATGCGGGCGAGAAGTGCCTGATAGCCGCAAACGTCGGTCCCCGGGCTGGCGACGTTGTAGGCGGAGACGCCGAGCGCCTTGCCGATCACCGACGAATACATCTCGTCCTGCTCGACGCCCCAGCCGAAGGCCATGGAATCGCCAACGACCCACACGCGGCCGCCGGCCTTGTCCACCGGCTCCGGGTTGCGCAGGCCGAAATCGTTGATGCGGATGCGTACCCGGAAATCGCCGTTGTTCTGGGCAAAGTGGCCGTCGAAACCGGGGCGCCCCGTAGTCACAGTGCCGTGGTCGGGAACCTGGACGGTGCGCATGAACCAGCCGCTGAAGAATTCGCGCCAATGCGGCATGGTGAGACGAAGGATGGCTTCCGACGTCACTACCAGCAGCACCAGCCCCAACGCGAGGGCGATCAGGCGTCCCTTGACGGTCAGCGATTCCGGTATCGGGCTCAAGCGCGTTTGCGGCCAATCATTTCGAACAGCGCGCCCTCGCGGGCGATGGTGGCGATCCAGGAAAGCTGCGTCACTACCCGCCGGTACGGATCGCCCGCCTCCGTCGGCTGGAACAGCGAGGCGGCGTCTTCGCCGTCGGTGCCAAGGATCGGCGGCGAACAGTTGAGATAATCGATGCCGCTCACTTCGAACCATTCCAGTACTTCGCCGATGGAATGCCACGTTTCGTGGGGATTGTAATACTGGTCCTTGATCCAGATCTCCGCCTTGCTGGGGTCGCGGATGCGGTTACGCACCACGTAATCGATGTTGCCGCCAGTGAGCCCGATAATCTTGGAGCGCAGCCACGTCGGTACCCTGGCGTAGCGGTTGTAGAGTCCGACCATCACAACACCGCCCGGCTTCAGTTTGCGGACGACAGCGGCGAAGGCGCGCCGGGCGTCGAAGGTATGATGCAACACACCGTGGGCGATGACCACGTCGAAGGCGTTGTCTTTGACTGCCAGCTCGAAGATGTTCATCTGGGCGAACGCGCTTCTGACCAGATCGTTGCGCCGCTTGTGCTCGACGGCGAGGCGCAGGCTCGACAACGAGATGTCGACGCCGAGCACTTGGTTGTTGTTGAGCTGCAGGAAATGCGTCAACTGCCCGGTGCCGCAGCCGCATTCGAGCACAGTCTTATTATAGCCGATGGCATCGAGGAGCCTGGCCGAGAACGGGTTCTGACTACCCTTGGCGACCAGCTCGCCGAATTCCTCCAGCCCTTCGTAGCTTGGAAACGGATGCTCCTCGTAGAACGACTTGACTCGTGTCGTGACCTCGACGCCTTCACCGGGCGGCGGCGCATAGAGCGACGGCACGCCCTCGATGAAGGGAAAAAACTCGTCCGTCTCCACACACCGGAAGCCGTCCGGGGTCGCCTCCAGAGTGGTGTCGTCCTCACCGCCCGGCGCCTTCAGGCAGGCGACAATCTTCTCCGGGAATATAGACGGCGGCGCCGCGGCGGCCGTTTCCCGAGGCGTCATTGTCTTTCCTTGAGCAGCACGCAGTTGCCGATCACCAGCATGTCCATCTCGGTCGCCATGAAGCAGCGATAGGCGTCCTCGGGCGTGCACACGATCGGCTCGTCGCGAACGTTGAAGCTGGTGTTGACCAAGAGCCCCCGCCCGGTCTCGCACTTGAAATGCTCGATCAGACGATGGAAGCGCGGATTGGTTTCCTTGTGGACCGTCTGGATGCGCGCCGAATAGTCGACGTGGGTGACAGCCGGTACATCACTCCGCATCACGCCCAGCTTGTCGAAGCCGCGCCGCTCTTCATCCGCCGGACTCAGCGGCAGGCGCTTTGTTTCGACCACGTCGGCGACCAGCATCATGTAGGGGCTCTCTCGGTCGAGGGCGAAATATTCGGCGACATCCTCGGCCAACACCGCCGGCGCAAATGGGCGGAAGCTCTCCCGGTACTTGATCTTCAGGTTCAACGTCCGTTGCATGGCGGCCGAATGGGGATCGCCTAGGATCGAGCGATTGCCGAGCGCCCGCGGCCCGAACTCCATGCGGCCCTGGAACCAGCCGACCACCTTCTCCGCCGCCAGCGCCTTGGCGACGCGGGGGAACAGCTCGGCGTCTGTCACCTCCTCGTAGACGGCGCCGAACCCGTCCAGTGCCCCGACGATCCAATCACGGTCGTAGGCCGGGCCGAGATAGGCGCCCCGCATGCCGTCGCCGCCGGTGGTGCCGGACTTGAGCGGGAGCCCGCCATCTTTCGCGCCGACACTGTTGGCGATGGCCAGCGCCACGCCCACCGACGAGCCGGCGTCACCGGCGGCCGGCTGGAACCACAGGTTCTCAAACGGGCCCTCCAGCAGCACGCGGCCGTTGGCGACGCAATTGAGCGCCACGCCACCGGCCATGCATAGGTTCTTCTCGCCGGTGATCTGATGCAGATATCGGCACATGGCGAGCACCGCGTCCTCAAGCATCACCTGTACCGAGCGTGCCAAGTCCATGTGCCGCTGCGTTAGCGGCTCGCCGGCCCGGCGCGGCGGCCCGCCGAACAACTCGTCGAAGCGGGCATTGGTCATGGTCAGCCCGGTACAGTAGTTGAAATAGCGCATGTCGAGCCGGTAGGAGCCGTCGGGCTTGATGTCGATCAGGTTATCGCGGATGCGGTCGACGTAAACGGGATCGCCATAGGGCCCCAAGCCCATCACCTTGTATTCGCCGTCGTTGACTTTGAAGCCGAGGTAGTAGGTGAAGGCCGAATAGAGCATGCCGAGCGAATGCGGGAAGCGGATTTCCTCAAGCAGCTTGAGCTCGCGATCGCGCCCCATCCCCAACGATGTGGTCGCCCATTCACCGACCCCGTCCATGATCAACACCGCGGCCCGCTCGAACGGCGACGGGTAATAGGCGGCGGCCGCATGCGAGTGGTGATGGAAGCCAAACATTATCTTTTCGGGATCGAGGGCGCCGCGCCCGAGCCCATTGAGCCCGCCCACCAGCAGTGTCTTCTGCAGCACCTTCTCCTTGACCCACACCGGAATCGCCGTCATGAACGACTGCAACCCGGCTGGGGCGAAGGCGAGGTAGGTCTCCAACAGCCGGTCGAAGGTGAGCAGCGGCTTGTCGTAGAAGCCGACGAAATCGACCTCGTCCAACGTCACCCCCGCCTCGTCCAGGCAGTATGCGGCAGCCTTCCCAGGAAAGCTGGCGTCGCCCTTTTTGCGGGTGAAGCGTTCCTCCTGGGCAGCGGCGACGATTTCGCCGTCGCGGACGATTGCTGCGGCACTGTCGTGGTAGAACGCGGATAAGCCGAGGACGATCAAGGATGCCGTGCCCGCGTCGCTAGAAGATGGCGTAGATAAACGGCGCGATGGCGGTGCTTTGCGCGACGATCAGCAGGCCGCCGAGCGCGATCAAGCCGAAGATCAGGGGCGCCATCCAGAACTTCCGGTAAACGCGCATGAACTTTATCAGTTGGCCGAGAAGCGAGAGCATCAGGCTTTTTCCTGCAACCGGTCTCAGAACATGTCCTTGAGGGTTTCCTCGTCGGTGTGGCGGCCGACGGGCGTCCAGTAGGTCTTCGCCTGGGGGTCGGTGCCGCGGGGCAGAGGATCGCGGCCGGTGAGCCGGAGTATCAGACCGAGTGGCAGCACGAACAGGTAGAAAAACGACGCCAGCAGCACGAAGTTGGCCACGCCGCCGAGACGCGCCGCGACTACACCCCACAGCCGGTTCAAGGGCAGAAGCAGCCACGGCGCGGCGAGAGCGACTGCCAGAAACGCCGCCGCCACCCACAGCGCCCAGGCGAGCCGGGCGTCGAACGCCAGCCAGCCGACGCCGGCGATCGCCGTGAATAGCGCGGCGAATGTCAGGCCGAAGGCGCGGTCGCTTTGTCTGTGGGGGGCCATATTCCGGCGCGGTCGAAAAATCGGGAAACTATTGCGCTACGAGCCACCGTTGAACAATTCATAGTAATTCCGCGCCATGGCGTCGGCGGTGAATGTGCGCAGATATTTCGCGTGTCCCGCCTTTCCCATCTCTTTCCTCGTCGATTCGGAGCCAAGGAGCCGACAGATGCGCTCGGCAAGCGCGTGTGGATCGTTCTTTTCCACCAGGTAGCCATCGATGCCGTCCTCGATTAGCTCCGGCATGCCGCCGACCTTGGTTGCCACCACCGGTTTTGAGAATGCCATAGCCTCGATGACGGCGCGCCCGAAGCTTTCATATTCCAGCGAAGGGGTCACGACCACGTCCAGTCGTTCGTAGACCGCCCCCATGTTGCTGGTGAAATCGACCCAGACGACAGCGTCCGATATCCCCTGCTCTTCCGCATAGCGCTTAAGGCCATTCTTGTTGCCGCTTTTGGATGAGCCGACGACGTACAGTTTCGCCTGTGGGAAACGGGCTATGACGGATTGCCATGCCTGGAAAAGAAGCCGGTGACCCTTTCTCGGCTGAAGCGTGCCGATGATGCCGACGGAACAGCCGGGAACGATCGCGACGGGCGGGCCGTCAGGGCGGCTATCGTCGTTCTTGTTGTCGAGCGCGATGCCGTTGTAGATGGTTAGCAGCAGCCTCTCGTCGACGCCGGAATCCTCGACCATGGCCCGGCGCAGCGACTTGGACACCGTCACGATATGGTCGAGGGTGCGATTGCAGATGTGCCGGACGACACGCATGATCAGGCTCTTCGTATAGGGATGAGGCGGGTAGTTGCGGACGATCATCACCGATTTCCGAACGCTCCTTTTCCTCGCGATCTGGGAAACCGTGTAGCTCGTCAGCGCGCCGGGATAGCCGCCGTTGTTCAAAAGGACCGCGCCGTATTCCAGTCCATCGAGGGCGCTTTTCAGTTGCCAGTAGTTTTGGGCTAGCTTCCACAACAGAACTAGTTTTCTCAAGGGCGGGAACGCGAGGAAGGGATGCTTTTCCAGGGTCTCCGCCGCCAGCTCGAGGAACGTCGTGAACTCGCGAATTTCCACCGATCGGGGCAGCTTTTCGCGGAGCAGCGGCAACCCTTCGTGGGTCTTGTTGACGAACAGCGTGAAGCGGTCGTCCTTGCCCGGCCAGTGGCGGATCAGGTCAATCAGCGACCAGTCCGCACCCCCGGCCACGTAGCATTCGTTCCATACTAGATACTGCACGCTTTTCTACGGGTCCGGCTGCTGGTTACGCCGTCGTGTATTTGCCGTTACTGCGGAACCAGATCTCGAACACAGCGACAGACCACAGGAAATGCTTCGTCGCCGACTGCGCCGCCGAGCGTGCCTCTTTCGCGCCCTTGAGTAGGCCCATGACGGCGTCGCGGCGCAAGAACCGCGGATAGAAGCAGTCGGCGGCACCCAGGATATCGTGCAGAAAGCCCCTCTCCCGGTCCGAGCAGATGGAATACGCGGGAACCGGAAACCCGAGCTTTTTGCGCGCCAGGATTTCGGCCGGGACCTTCCCTTCTAGATACCGCCGGAGCAAGACCTTGGATTCGATTTTGCCGTTGAAGGCGCCGACCTTGCTCTTTCCAGGCAGCCGAAACAGGAACTCGACCAGCGCGTGGTCGAGAAACGGGCAGCGAGCCTCCAGCGATGAACTCATGGACACCTTGTCCGATTTCATCAGAACGTCCTCGGTCAGCCAGTCGCCTGAGATCACGTGCAGGATCTGGTTCAACGGGTCTTCCGATTGGACGGCGTCGTAGGCGCGCGCGAGGAACCGCGCCGAGTCCTCGAAGCTATGATTACCCGCCAGCAATTCCAACTTCGTGCCTTGATCCATCTGGAAGGTGATGTTGTGGTTGAGGTACCCGCCGTAATTCGCCAGCGGCACGTCCAGCTCGTCGAAAATCTTGAGCCGCTGTCCGCAGGCGGGCTCTATGAACTTTCTCATGACGTTCAGCACCGGCTTGGGAAGCTGGCGCAAAAGCTTAAGTCGCTCGATCCTTCTCGAAAGATAATGGTAGCCATAGCCCGCTAGCACCTCGTCCGCGCCCTCGCCCGAAAGCACCACCTTGAGATCCTTCGCTGCGAGGTCGCAGACCATCTTGAATGGCACCGACGCCAAGTCGGCGAGCGGTTCGTCGGTGATGGCGGCCATGTCTTGGAGCCGGTCGAAAAAGATCTGTTCGGTTGCCTCGACTACGTGCAGGGTCGAGCCGGCCCACTTGGCCATCAGCTCGGCGTACTTGAGCTCGTTGACGTCCTCGTCGTCGCTCGGGAAAAACACGTGATAGGAGTCAATGTTTCTGTGTTTCGAGGCCTCCATCAATACCGCGCACGAATCGATGCCGCCGCTGAGGACGACGCCGACGGGCACGTCGGCGACCAGGCGCTTCTCAACGGCGGTGGCGAAGAGCTCTCCGAAACGCCGCGCGGGATCGCCCGGCGGCGACGCCGGAATGGACTCGCCCGAGCTTCCGGGAATTTGCCAATACTCTTCCGTCTCCATTCCCGCGCGGTTGAGCCGGCAAAAGTGCCCGCGCTCGAGCTTGGAGACGCGCTCGTAGATGGTCGCGGTCCCGGGAATGTAACGGTAGGTGAGGAAGTCCCAGTACGATTGCGGACAGATGGAAAGCCGGAGGCCGTCGAGCCGCACCATCGCCTGAACCTCCGAGCAGAAGATCAGCTTGTCCGCGTCCTTGTAGTAATAGAGTGGCTTCTTGCCCAGCCGGTCGCGGGCCAGGAACAATTCGTGGCGTTCGGCATCGTAGATAGCGAAGGCGAACATGCCCTCGAGGCGGTCCAGCACCTTCGGCCCCCATTTCAGGTACCCCTGTAGGATGACCTCGGTGTCGGATTCGGTCTCGAATTCCGAGCCTTCGTCGATCAGCGCAGAGCGCAGCCGCCGGTAATTGTAGATCTCGCCATTGAAGCAGATGGAATACCGCCCCCTCTCCGCGCTCATGGGCTGATGGCCACGGGCTAAATCGATAATGGCGAGCCGCGTGGTTCCCATGCCGAACGCCGGGGTTACCATCTCACCCCGGTCGTCGGGCCCCCGGTGGCGAATGCGGTCGAGCAGTGCGGCCACCGTCTGCTCCACTTCCCCGCTGTGGTTGCCGTCGGCGAAAAAAAAGATACCCGCGACGCCGCACATGCGAGATTACCGTGCGGCGACACCCACGGGGGGCGTGCCGAATGCACGGTCGATACGCTCGCGGGCGATCTCCGGGATTTCGGCCATCCGGGCGGCGATCGACGCGTTCATCTCGTTCACGCGGGGATGGTCGTCGCGATAGATGTTGCGCTCCTGGCCCGGATCGGTGCCGAGATCATAGAGCTCGGGTCCGTCGTGGCTGTAGCGGTCCTTCGGGTCCCGGCCCTCCTTCCACAGGTACAACAAGTCCTTGGTCCTGACGCCGAAATACAAGGGCCGGTGTTCGAACAGACAGTTGCCGCCGTAAAAGGTTTCCATCAGGACGTGAGGGCGTCGGGCGAGTTCGGGCGCGGTTACGGGAAGGCCTTCCCACTCGTTCACGGGGGCGACGCCCAAGAGATTCGTCACGGTCGGCGCGAAATCCATGATCGTCGTCAGATCGCCAATGCGGCGTCCGGCGAAAGACGGATGATGGAACAACATCGGCACGCGTGAGTTGTGGTCATAAAGCAAGAAGTAATGTCCCCAGTTCCCGTGCTCGCCGAGTTCTTCGCCGTGATCGCCCGAAACGACGACGAGAGTATCGTCGCGGAGTTCCAGGCGATCGAGGGCATTGATGATGCGGCCGATCTCGCGGTCCGTGGACAACACCGCCGCGTCATAAAGTGCGGAAAAGGCCTCCTCGTCCTCAGGCCGCCGCGGCTTGAGGTCGAAGACGACACCTGGGCCAAAATCGGTGCGATGACCGAGCTCGCTCAGGTATCCGGGCGTCTGGCGGTACCAGGTCCGGCCCCTGCCCGAGACATAGGGGACGTGGGTGTCCATGAAGTGCGTCCAAAGGCAGAACGGCTGTGTCCGGTTCATCGTTTCCAGGGTCTTGATGATCTTGTCTGCGAGTGCCGCCGCGTCGACGTAGTTCTTGAAGCGGTGATCGCGGGCCCGCGCCAGACGGGGCGCGAACGGTCGCAACATGCGGTTGCCGAACCGGTGAAAGGCTTCGCCGACGAGGCGGCCCGGGTGGCGGAGATAATACCATTCAGCCGGCAGCCATTTCTCCATCCAACGTTCGCTGAGCGCACAGGGCATCACTTGTTCGCGCACGTATTCGGCCGGGTGGTCGTGGAATTCCTTCTCGTGCCGGACGACCAGTTCGAGGACGCGGTGGTAATCGTAGCCCGAATTGACGATGGGAGAATCGGGAAAGGCAGCCGCCATGCCGGACGCGTTGTCAATCTGCCAGCGGCAGTAATCGGTGACGTCGGCGAAGAACTTCGTCAGCATCGGCTCAACCTCCCAAAGCATGGGCTCTTCGCCGATGGTTCCCTTGTCGAAGGCGGTGAGTGTGTTGCGGACCATGGCGACCATCATGCCGGGGAACGTGTTCAGGATGTAAAGGGGCATCTCCTCATCCAGGCCGGGGCCGTAGCCGAAATACTTGTTCACCCAGTGCAGCGTCGACAGGCTGATGGTACGGTAGCCCTCATCGTTGAGCCGCTTGAACAGCGAGGTCGGACGGCCCCGCGCCCCGTGATCGTATCCGCCGTGGGACAGGGGCCGGCTCGAGGTCAGCATTTGCACGCAGGCCGATTGGGTGAAGGTTCCGAGCGCGAACGTGCGCTCGCAGACGATGGCATTCCTGGCCAGCCGGTCCAGGGTCGGCGTCGTCGGCCGCTCGTAGCCGAGCAGGCTGGTGCGGTCGGCGCGAAGCGCGTCCACTGTCAGGATGAGGACGTTGCGGGGCTTCGTGTTCAGGTGACGACTCCGGCGTCCGGATCGAAGAAGCGGACGATGTCACCGGTCTCGAAGTCCCGCGCCAGTTTCTCGTAGTCGGCGACGGTGTCCACCTCCAGCCAGCCGCCGTCTACGGGAACGGCATGAACCGGCGCGCCCATGAGGATCATCTCCATCAGGAGGTCGGTCATGTAGGCTTGCTCCACCGGGCGGCGGTCCATCCAGGCGCGGCGCCGGGATCCGAGTTGGGCGCGGGCGTCGCGGAGCGCCCCGATGCCGTCGCCGCGAAACCGCAGAAACCCCAGATAGCGCGCGTCGATGGCATTCAGGTCGTCGACGGGCGCGCCGATGTCGACGATCCGGCCATAGCCGTCCGTGCGCAGACTCTCGGCGTCGCTGAGGGGATCGTCGAAACGGTGCGCCCAGTAGGCCCGCCAAGCGCGGTCGACGACGACGGAGGTATCGTGCGGACTTGCCAGGATTGCGTCAAGCACACGGAGCTCGTAGACGATATCGCCGTAGGAAACGATCAGATCGTCGTCGAATTCCGATTCGACCGCGAACAGCGATTCGACCATGTTGGTGGTATCCCAATGGGGGTTGTAGACTTGGCGGGTTCCCGCCAGGGACAACTGCCGGGCCTCGTAACCGGTGACGAGGATGATGTCGTCGATTCCACCCGCGCGCAGGGTTCGAAGCTGACGTTCGATCAGGGTCAGACCGCCCAATTCGGTCAAGCACTTGGGCGTATTTTCCGTGTAGGGATGGAGGCGGCTGCCGCGCCCCGCGGCCAGGATCACCGCCTTCATGTTTTCGAAGCCGCCACGGCCGCGATCATCGCCCGGTCGCCCTCTGGCGCGCCGGTCCGTTCCGGATGCCACATGACCGCAGCCAAGGGGCGTTCGGGGAGCCGGATGCCTTCGACCCAGCCGTTTTCGTCGTGTGCGAACGGCTCCAGGCCCTCTCCCAGACCGTCGGACGGGACGCCCACGGCATGGAAGGAATTCACGGTCCGCCGCATGCGGTAAACCTCCGCCGGAGGGCCGGAAAAGGTAACGGCGTGCTGTGCCGCCACGTGCCCGGAAACCGGCGCCAGCCGTCCGCCAAAGTGGTCGTTGATAAGTTGCAGGCCCCGGCACGCCCCGAACACGGGAAGGCCCGTTCGAAGCGCGTGCGCGAGGAGTCTCCTCTCCGCGCGGTCGCGGACCGGGGTCTCGCCCAGGTCGTCGCCGCCGGTCAGAATCAGGACATCGGGGGCAAGGGCGTCCAGATACGCGGGTCCGTCTTCGATCACGTTGGGCACCAGTAGCGGCTTCCACCCCCACGAATCGAGAAGGGTGATCCAATCGTGGCTGATGCTGTCTCGGGGCTCGACATAGGTCGGCGCTTGCACGACTCTCATGCTCAGCGCCACGCGCAACGGAGTTGACGGCGACATCACCTGTGAATCTCTATGTTGCGCGAGGCGCAATTGAGCAGAACCACCCGGGCCTCCAGCAGGGCCTCGAACGTCTTTTCGCCGCAGCCGATGGCGGCTGGCAATCCGAACTCTGCGCATCGTATAGCCATGTGGGAGTTGGCCCCTCCGTATTGTGTAATTAGCCCGGCGATGTTATGCGAGAAGATCCAATCGTATCCCGGATCGGCACTTTTGATCAGGACGATGCAACCTTCCAGTTCGGGGGTGGAACCGGCCAGTAGGCGCGCAAGCGGTCCGCTGACTGATTGATTGGTGATGAACGTCGCTCGCCCTCGCAACGGCCGCACCACCGCGAGATCGTCGGCCTCGACGATGAGATGGGGCAATCGCAGCGCACGGGTCAGGCGGTGCGCCTCCCGGCCCTCGTCGGCGGCCTCCCGTAGCGCCTTGGTGTCGTCGGCGTGCCGGAAGATCGTCGCGATGTCCAGGTTGGCGAGATCGGCGCGCGTGAGCCCTCGCGTCGTGCCCCATTCGGCGAGCGTTTCCAACGCGTCGCTGATTCCACGGCTAAAGGCGTATTTCGCCTTCTCGCGCGCGGCGATGGCGGTGGCAATGTACGCGAACAACTCGGCCGCGCCGAGATTGTAGCCCTCCGCCGAAAGGGCGCCGTCGATGCCCAATTCGAGGTTCGGCTCAAGGACGAACGGCGCCGAATTTACGATCAGGCGCGGTCGGCCGTGGCCGAGGTAGAGGTCCGGTGCCTGGTCGTAACGCTGGGCTTGGATGTCATAGGTTCCCGGCCGAAGATGGCCATGGCGATCGAGAAACATCTCACGGGCAAGCGTCCCTTCCGATACCGCCGCCATGTCGAGAACGACGTCGGCCGCGACTGTATGGATGGAGCGCATGAATTCGTCCACCGCCGTGGGCGAAAGAATCCCGCGGTCGACCATCGAATGAAGGAACGAGACCCCGATGAACGCGTGCCGGGCGAGGATCGAGAACGGCAGCGTTCCGGATTCGATGACCGTCTCCAATAGCCGCCGCGCCCGCTCCAAGGGGTCGGGACAGAACTTGACAAGACCGTGATGCAGGACGCCATTGGTGGTTTGCAGCAGCGCGTCGAGTCCCTGTCGTCCTTGCTGGAGCGCGCGCGCGGTAAGGCCGTGAAGGGCGGCCCCGAAGACGTCGATCTCGGCTTCCGCGAGACCCGCCGCTGTCAGCTCCCATTTCTTGACGGCGAAACCCAGGTCGCGGCAGGTAATGGCGACGGCGAACTCGATCTTGTCGTGCAGGTCAACATTGTCCGCCAACACTCTGATCTGGCGGTCGATCAAACGGTCCGCGATGCCGGGCTCGAGATTGGCAGGCAGAAACGAATTCAGGCTGGCGCGGACGTCGATGTAAGGACGGCCGCCGAACGACGTCATCAGCGGCCGGTCCACGCGTTTGTAGCCCATGCGTGCGCGCGCATCGGCCCACACGGCGTCGGTGATGAGATGCCGGTAGAGCGAATAGGCCAGTCGCCGCGGCGCGTTGCCGATCATCTCGGCCGGGTTCCAGTCGGGCATCTCGCCGAATATCGTCGTCCCGCCGGCGAGGCCGGGATCCGGGGACATCCGTGTCGACACGTCGTTTCGGATCTTCTCGATGGCGGCGCCGATGGTTTCGTCGGCCACCGCCTGCCAACGCCAATGGGCGGTAATGGGGCGAACCTGGAGAACGTAAAGCTGGATGTCGGTCGTTACGCAGAATTCGATGTCCAGCATGTCGCTCCCCGAGATGGCCTCCAGTTCCCGAGCGACGGCGATGATCTTTTGCATGCGCGGCGAATGCAGCGCCTCGGGGCTGTTCCGATGGGCGTAGACGGTCTTGCTTTCGCCACCACCCGTTACCGTGTCGGTGCGCCCCGAAAAATCGTCGTAGTTGATCACGTAATAGGGGCTGCCGGTGTCCAGGTCCCGGGTCATGACGACGCCTGAAAGGGCGATGTCCCGGACCATCGGCTGGACCAGGATTTCCCGCGCCTCGTCGTCGGCGCCGTATGCCGCGGCGACCCGCGCGATGGCGGCATCCAAGGCGTCGGGCTCGGCCGGCACGTCGGTGAGACTAAGGAAAGCGCCGGCGTTCGAGGTCTCGGCAGTGTCTTCCGCCGGGCTGCTGGAGCGCACAGCCAGCGGCCGGGCCGGGAACAGCGACAGCACGCGGGCGACGACGCCCTCTCGGTCGCGCGACCAGTCGGAAACGGCGACGATGGTCTGTGCGCACAACCGGCCGTGCGTCAGCAGGCCGTCGAGCGCCGCGAGCGTCCCGGCCTTGGTCGAGAACCGGAACGGCTCAGTGGCGCGGCGTTTCAACAGGGTCGGTTCCATGGGCGGTCAGGCGAGTCCGGCTTCGGCCAGTACATGCTCGGCGATACGTCGCGGGTCGGCGCCGTCGGTACCGTTGTCGATGACGAGGTCAGGATTCCGGGGCGGCGCGAACGGCAGGTCAATGCCGACCACGTTCTTAATCTCTCCCCGCTGGGCGCGGGCGTAGAGGCCCTTGTCGTCGCGCCGGAACAGGGTCTCGAGCGGAACGTCGATGAACACCTCGAAATAACGCGAGAAGGTCTTGCGATTGCGCTCGTGCAGGAAGCCGAACAGCGAGATGGTGCAGCACACCACGTTTATCCCCTGGCGGTCGAGCCACGCGCAGAGCTCCGCGATCCTCTCGGCAATCCGCCGACGCCCGTCCCAGGTGAAATGGTCTTCGTCCTCGTGCCAGCCGAACAGACGACGAATCTCGTCGCCGTCGATGAAAACGGTGTTGGGTGTCTTTTCTTTGAGGATCGCATGGACGTGCCGACCTATAGTTGTTTTGCCAGCACCGGAAAGGCCCGTAAGCCAGATCACCATCAGGTCAGCTCCAGCTCTTTCAATTCCGCGAAGCGGCCGCCTTTCGCCATCAGCTCGGCGTAGGACCCGGATTCGATCACGTGTCCGTTCTCGACGACGTAAATCATGTCCGCCCGGCGCACCGTAGACAGACGGTGCGCGATAACGATGATGGTCAGGGTGTTGGCGATTCGCCCTATGGCGTCCTGAACGTAGCGTTCGGATTCGTTGTCGAGGGCGCTGGTGGCCTCGTCAAGCATCAAGATTTCCGGTCTTCCTACCAGCGCCCGTGCCAGGGCGACCCGTTGTCTCTCGCCGCCGGAAAGGCGCACGCCATTCTCCCCAAGAAGCGTATCGAGCCCATACGGCAAAACCTCGACGACGTTGTCTAGATGTGCGATGGCCAAAGCACGGGCGACGTCCTCGTCCGTTGCCTCCGGGTGGAAGAAACGGAGGTTGTTGTCGAGGCTTGCGTTGAAGACCGTTGCCTCCTGGGGCACGATTCCGATCCGCCGCCGCCACGACACCAGGTCGAATTCGCCGAGGTCGACGCCGTCGACGGCGACGCGGCCGGCATCAGGTAGGCGCAGCCCGATCAGGATATCTAAGAGAGTCGACTTGCCGGCGCCCGATCCACCGACGAAGGCGACCATGGTGTTGCGCGGGATGACCAAAGATACGTCTTCCACCGTCGGGGCCTGACTGCCGGGATAGGTGTAGCTGACGCGCTCCAGGACGATCGAATCGGCGACGCGTTGGAAGGTCATGCCATTCCGATTCAATCGCTCCACTTGGGCGCGGTTCCTTTCAATCACGTCGTCGATCGCGCTTATGGCGGGGCTGTGGAGGTTGTACCCCTGAATCTGTTGTTGAAGCTGCGCCACCCGCGGGGCGATGCGCGCCATGAAAAGGAGAAACACCAATATGAGGGAGACCGGCGTCTTCAGGACTTCGTGGGAAAAACCGATAACAACCGTGAATATCACCACCGGTAGCGCCTGCGTGATGACCTGGGTCATGTTCATTTCGGCCATGAAGTTGATCGAGGACAGATTGTCAGTCTTTTCCGACATGTTTCGTGCGGCCGATTCTTCGCTCGACATTGCTTTGAGGAGCTTGAGGCTGCGCAGGTACTCGAGGCCAAAAAAGCTCAGGTCGCGATTGGCCTCGTTGGTCAGGCCGCCAAGGACTTTGGCCCGGCGCGTCAACGGAAGAACGACGAGGAGTGTCAACACGCCGAAACCGACGGCCAATATCAACAGCTGCCACGAGATGACCATGGAGAACGCCGCGTAAAGCGCGATCTGGATGACCGTTGCCACCCCCAGCAATTCAAAGCTCAGCGCAAGACCCGCCCGCTGGCATTCCGTGGTCAATTGATTGACCACTTCGCCGTGGGAAAGCTGGGACGAATTGCCCCAATTCGCCTTCAAGAAGCCTCCAAAAAGACTGTTGCGAAAATCGCGGACAAATCGCTGGCTCGCCCTCACCAACATTTTTTTCTGCTGGTAAGCCATGGCGAGCGCGCCGAGGACGAGCGCCGCGATCAGGGCGAGTAGCGTCATCAGCGTGAGCCCAAGACCTAGGCGCTCGAACGCGTTTACGAGCAGGGAAAATGGTGGAGGCAGATCTGCCAGGTTCGCGCCACTCATCACGTGCAGCAGCGGGATGAACAGCGTCAGCCCGATGCCCTCGGCCATGCCGCTTAGCACAATCACCAACAGGTTCAACCATGTGCCGGGCAGTCGCCCGAACGTGGAAAGAAATCGCATGAGTTCGGAAGGTCCTCGGAAGCCGATCCTGGCGGAATAGGGCGCCCTAGCCGCTGCTTGCCTTGATTCGCCGGCGCCAGAAGGAGTTCTCGTAATTGTAGAGGTGCTCGTCGGCCTCGTCGCCGAAGGCGGTTATGGTGAAGGTGCGGTCCCGGCATTCGAAGCCCGCTAGGCCGAATCTATAGTGCTCGATCGTCGTCGGCTTGAGGACACCCGGAAAGCCAGGACTCCGAGCCACCTGCTTGCCGGCCATGCACGCTTGGACAAAGACCGCGTCGGCGAACCCATTCACGAAGGATAGATAGTTGGCGACCACGTCGGGCTCCATTTCCTGTAACGACGCCGCGTTCCAGAAAAGATCGATCCGCCGGTCGCCGAGGAGGGGAAATTTCGCATTGGAAAACAGGTAGATCCGGCCGTCAGCCTCGGGCAGCCGATCGAGCGCGCGCGTCTTCCGGTAGCCTACTGTCGCATCAGGGAACACCTTTTTCAGGTACTGCTCGCAGACGTAGAGCTGTGGTGGAATGTCAAAAAGATATAGCGTCAGATGAGGATGGAACTTCTTCAAGACCTCGGCCTGACGGCCGCTGCCGGGGCCAAGCTCGACGACCGTCCGGATGGAATCGAAGTCGATGAAAGGGCAGCAATAGGCGTAGTCGAGGTACTTATTCAGGAACGAGATCGTGTAGGGGAGCCCCTCTCGTTCGATCACCCATTCCGGATTGCCGATCAGCGAATCGCACGCGTCCGCGAGCGGCTTCGCCCGCCACTTGGCACCATAGTAGTCGGCGCGGTCGAGGGCAATCTTGCCCATTTTTTTCGTCGCGATATGTATATCGCCGGCCAGCGGCAGGCGCCGTGAAATCGCCAGCCCGATCCGTTCGAGCCAACGATCATAGCCGGCAATCCGCACCGTGAAGCGGTTGTTGAAAACTCGGAAAGCGAACAAGTTGATGTGTGGTGGCAACGGCCTCAGATCGGTGGCCCCGGCCGATGCCAACGGCGATTGGTGACGGGCGCGAAAATCCCGGAGCCCCTTTTGTCTCAGTTCTGCCATCAGCTTCCAATCGATGAACTGCCAGTAGTTCGTGGTCTGATATGGCGCGGGGGCAGTGGCGCCGTCAGCGCGCATCAACGCCAGAAGCTCGGGATCGTCGTCCACCTGGACCGAGGGGCGCGGAATCATGGTTTCACTGTCCTCCGGTTTTTGCGGAAACCCTGCGAGGGGTGCCGCTCGAATTCGCTGTGGTTCTTGCGGAGCGCGTAGAGCGGATTCGCCATCACGAATAGGTTCAGCCAAGTGCCGGCCACCCGTACATGGAATGGAGTTGAATGACTTGCATCAGAAACCTAGTGGACTCCCGTTCCGGCCGCGCCCGGCCGTCTCAGCGCTTGCGGCAGGTGGCGACGAGCATCGAGCCGAAGCGCCCGACCCGGAGGTCTTCCAGCTTCCCGGGAGCCACCGCGCGAACGATCTTGCCGACGATGGGCATGGTTTTAACTTGCAGATATGACTGCTGGATCCGCGCCTCGGAAAACCCGGCCGCGGTCAACAGCGTCCGGAACTGGGGCTCGGTATAGGTTTTCGTCCATTTGTTCTTGCGCCCGGCGGTCTGCCACGCGCCTTCGGTGTTGGCATGCATCCACGCCTCGATGGCCTTGAGGGTCAGGTTGCCGCACAACACTGCGTGCAGCCGATACCAGAAAAACATCAACGAGCGCGTCGCGTAGAGCGCGATCATCGCGGTGCCGCCGGGCGCGAGGACCCGGCACGCCTCTTTCAGCGCTTGCTCGATGTTCGGCGTGTGGTGGAGAACGCCGCTCGAATAGACGTATTCGATGCTGCCGTCGCGGAACGGCAGCGCCTCGGCCTCGGCCTGGAAGGCGGCGCCGTCGAAGCCGGCGTTGCGGATCAGATCGCGTGTCAGGCGGACGGCGTTTTGCGAGAAGTCGACGCCGATGTAGTGGGCGCCGTAGCCGGCGAAAAGAAGGCCCTCGAAGCCGCCGCCGCAGCCGATGTTGAGGAACGTCTTACCGGCGACCACGTCGGGCCCGATGTCGACGGCGGATGGGTAACGCTCCTTGAGGACGTACTCCAGGTAGTCCTGGCGTTCCTTCAGCACGCCTTCGCGGTCGAGCGCCAGCAGGCGGTTGTTGCGGTTTTCCCAGCCGGCGTCCCAGAACGCGGCGCGGTCGGCGTCGGCTCCGACGATCGCCGTCCGCGGGCGCAGGAACACAGGAATCCCCTCGCGGACGATATAGGTCGCGCCGCACGATCCGCAGGCGTAGCCTTTCGGCGCCGCCGCCAACGCCGGCCGGCGGCAATCGGGGCAGGCAAGGAGTCGGTCGCAGTCCATGTTCCGGAATCAACGGTCCGGGAGCCGTGACGCCCCTAGCGCGCCGCCGCGGTCGACCATGCGTCGGGATCGACGCGGCGGAACAGGAAGTGGCTGTGGAACAGGCGCTCGACCTTGCCGTCGCCGGTGAAGCGGACCATCGGGCCGGTCGCGCCGGCGTGGCCGATCGGGACGTAATCCGGGCTGACGGTGCGTTTCTCGATGCAGATGAAGCCCTTTTTCGCCAGGCCGACGTGGACGTCGCGGTGGAAATCGTCGAGCGACTCCTGGATCCACACCAAAACGTACTTGCGGGCGCAGCGGTCGATGGCGTCGAACAGCCGGTCGCTGTAGGGGACGCGGGTGATCGACCCGAAAAACACCAGGAGATTGCAGGGAACGTCGAATTGCCGCGGCCCGAAAAAGCCCTCGCGGACGTCGAGGTACGGGCGATGCTCGTGGGCGTAGCGGACGGCGGCCTTCATCGGATCGACGCCGTGCAGGTCCGTATAGCCCTTGCGGTGGAACTGCTCGAGGAAGAAGCCGGTGTTACAGCCGACGTCGAGGATAGCCTCGTCTTTGCCGACGCGGCCCTCGATCATGCCGTGCATGAAGGCGAACCGCCTAAGCGCCTCCGCCCGGCGGTCGTCGTCCAGGTACTCGTAGAACAGGTCCGTTTCGTCGCGCCATTGCGTCTTTTCGTTGTGCGCCCGTAATGGGTTGCCGAGGAACGGCAGCGAGTAACTTAGCTCGTCGGAGGCGATCACCTGGTACTTGAAAAACTCACGGTTCTTAATCGATCGCACAATGCGTCGGATGGAATTCAGTAACATGGGCCTACGCGGCGCCCTTCTCGGCGCGGACGACCGGTGCCTGTGCGAGGCCCAGGATGTCGCGCTCAAGAAAATCGGCAATGAGCTCGTCTGCGCGTTCCGGATCGGGACCGATGAACCGCGGTGCGAGCTCGCCAGCGAATCGCCTTGGAAAGGTCGCGACCATGCTTTCCGGGTCGAGACTATCGAGGATCATCCGCCGAAGGGTGCCCGGATCGTTGGTGACCGGGCGCTTGAGGTCGCGGGCGGTGAGGAGACCGGTGAACATGGGGTCGTTTTCGATCCCTTCGATGCCACCGATCTTGCGGTAGTCCGGCTCGTAGAAGATGGTCGGCCAGCCGGCATAGAGGGACTGGTAGAAAGTCGTCGACGCGCTGCAGACGACGACGTCGTAGGCGCCGAGCGCCTCCTCGAATGTCGGCGTGTCGTCCCACCGGATCGATCTGTCGAGGCCGAAAGCCGCTGCCAGCCGGTTCTCCAGGTCGCGGGGGTGGCTAGGGTGCGGACGGATGCCGACGGTCCAACCCTGTTCCAAAAGTCCGCGCAGCACGTCGAAGATTTCGATGTAATACTGGTCGACGGCATAGACGCGGGCCGAGTTCCAGAACTCCAGATGGCCAAAGCTCATAACCAGCAGACGTTTTCCGCGGCTGGCGACGCGCCGGCGGCGGGTGCCGTTCATCAGCGCCGTCAGCGGATTGCCCACGAGGACCTGGCGGGTTTCCTGGGTTTCATCCAAATAGGCGCGAAAATAGTCGGAGTGTTCTTTCCCGTAGGCCAGGTACGTGACATGGGTGTTGTCAACGGCGGGCATGAAATAGGCGAATTTCTGCAGGTCCATGCCATGGGGCATCAGATAGATTGGAAGACCCGAATGCCGGTTGAACGCGATTAGGTTGCCCATAGGCTCGTTGCCGGCGCCATTGACGAACAGAGCCGATGGCCCAGTCACCTCCTGCAGTTTCCGCGTCTGCGCGACCACGATCAGAAACGGCCAGACCTGCCACCTCAACGTTTCGAGGATGCACCGATATAGCATGCGGCCATAGTCGACGCCGCCGAAAACGTAGCCGGCGTCGAACGCCGCCGTCGCGACGCGTTGCTCAAGCTCGCGCAACAAGTTAAAGACCACCCGGATATCGCGAAACCGGGGTAGCGTGAACAGATGCCCGCTACGTACGGCATCTGTTCCGGCAATGCCCAAACGATCGCAAACGACGTGGAAATTCCCCCGTTCGGCCAGTTTCTCTGCGATCAGGTGCTGGGCGCGGCCAACGAACATGTAGAAGACGGGCTTTTCGGGCGCCCGGCGCCTGTTCCGCTCGAACGCCTTGCGGGCGCGCCACCACGCCGGCCGGAAGCCGCCAATGAAGGTTCGCACGCTGGCCAAAAGTCGATTCATCGGCGGCCGCCTGAAGGCCGCCGGAAGCGCGTTCACCGGGGCGATAAAACGGACGCTCAGGCCCAAATGTCCTCCAACGTGGGCAACGATCCGGGCGAGTGGGTGATAGGAAGGCTCGACCTGAAAAATATGCCGACCGTCCTCGGCGTCCGAATAGACGGCATTCGCCCCGCGGTGCGTTTCGACGAAACGGCGAAACGCCTCGCCGGTCCGTATCAGGAGACGCGGATTGATCTGTCTCGCGAACTCCATGGAATACGACCAGCCCAGGGACAAATCGCCCAGGTCGCTGAAGTCGGTCCCGGCGTCGACGAACCACTCCTTCAGGAACCTGGCGCCGACCGCGTCGGCGGCGGCGGCCGCCTTCCAGTCGGCGACATCGTCGGCGAAGACCACCGTTATCCCGTCCCGGTGCAGGCGCGCCGCGGCCTCATCGGTCGGGTTCTGGCCGCGGCGGAGGTAACAGACGACATCGCCGCAGCCGGGCGGGATGCTCAGGCGGTAGGCGTCCGCGAGCGGCGTCGAGATGAGAAAGTAAAGGTTCATGACTGAAAATCCGCCGGCTTAGTCGATGAGGTCCCAGTTCAAGGGCGTGCCCCGGGCGATGCGGGTTTTCGCCTTTCGTCCGATGACCCGCGGCAGTTCCTTGGGCGGCATCCCGAAACCGGGACGAATCGAACGGACGTTGTCGGCGCTCAATGTTTCGCCCCGTTCGATGTCCGCGACCGCGTAGAGCGAGCGGCGGAAGATGGCGTTTTTCTCCTCGTCACCGGCTCTTTTATAGGACGCTAAGATCGCGAAGTTCTCCGGGCTCGAGCGAGAACGCGGCATCGGGGCCGCCGTCTTCGCGTTTCAGCGTGAGGTGCTTTTCGATGATGGCCGCGCCGAGGGCCACCGAGGCCACGGCGACCGCGGTTCCCAGGGTGTGATCGGAAAGCCCGACGACGGCTCCGAATCGCTTGGCCATGTCGTTCAGGGTGCGAAGCCGATAGGCGTCGGGCGGCGCCGGATAGGCGCTGACGCAATGCAAAAGCGCGAGCTCCCGGCACCCTGCGGCGCGGGCCGCCGAGACGGCGTCGGCAATCTCTTCGCGATCGGCCATGCCGGTCGAGATGATGACCGGCTTTCCGGTCGACGCCGCCTTCTCGATCAACGGCAGGTCGACGACCTCGAACGAGGCGATCTTGTAGGCTTGGACGTCGAGCGATTCCAGGAAATCGACGGCCGTCGGGTCGAACGGGCTGCTGAACGCCGTAATATCGAGTTCGCGCGCCTTGGCGAACAGCGCCTCGTGCCAATCCCACGGGGTCGAGGCCTCCCGGTACAAGTCGTAAAGCGTGCGCCCCGCCCAGGGGCCGCCCTCGATGCGGAACCCGAGGCCGTCGCAATCGATGGTGATGGTATTGGCGGTATAGGTCTGAAACTTGACAGCGTCGGCGCCGGATTCCTTGGCCGCCTCGATGATGGCCAGCGCGCGCCCCAGGTCGCCGTTATGGTTGGCGGACAGCTCGGCGACGACATAAGGCGGGTGGCCGGCGCCGACGACCCGGTTCCCAATGGTCAGCGTCGGCTCAGGCATTGGCGATTGGCATCCTGCCGTTTACCGTTCCGACGGCCGCGGCTGGGGTCTTGGGCCGGTTGACATATCGGCCGTCTTGCCGGACGTACCCTGCCTTCCGAAACATGACGTGGGACGCCTCGTTATCGGCAAGGACATGGGCGACGAACGTGGCGCGCGGCAGCAAACGCCTGCCCAGTTCCAGCGCCGCCGTGCCGATGCCCAGGCGGTACTTGCCGGGCGCAACGTAGATGGAGATCTCGTAATCGTAGGGACCCTTGGCGATCTTCTGCAGGCCGTCCATGCGCAGGGCCCCGGACGGGCTGCCGGTGTGCAGCACTATGTTCATGACACAGGCGGGGTCATTCAATTTGTTTTCCATCCAGGCGCGGTGCTCGCCCTTCGCGGGAGCCTCCGGGTTCCGCGCGAACCTCCGGGTCTCGGAGTCCTGCTGCCAGGCAAGGATGGTATCCGCGTCGGCCATCGTCGCCGGGCGCAGCGTCACCCGTCCGCCATCCTTTGCGAAGGCGGGAACAACCGCCATCGCCGCGCGGCGTGCGCCGCGCCCGTCGCAAATCCGTTCGGCGGCGCGCGCCATCTCCGTCAGCCGTTCGCCGTCGTCAATGAACCGACGGATACGGTCGGCAAGCGCCTCATCGCCGAGGCCGCCGACGTCACCGATCATCGACACCGCGCCGGCCCGTTCCAGTTCGCGGGCGGCGAGGCGTTGATTGTCGGCGCTCACCACCATCAGCGTCGGAACGCCCAGGCAGCATCGCTCCAACGCGCTGATGCCTGCGGCGCCGATGGCGAGGCCGCATCGCGACAACAGGCGGCACATGTCCTCGACGTCGTGATGAAGGGTGACGGGAAAACCAAGCGAAGTTGCGGCGTCGGCGACCTGCCGCCTGTGCGGGAACGCATGACCCAGAACCACCTCTACCGGCCTGCGGTATCCAGCCGACTCGAGGGCGTTGAGCACCCGCAACGTGATGTTGCCAGGGTCGGTGGCGCCGATGCTGACCAAAATCGGCCGGCCGGCGCGGCCGTTCGGCGGCCTTCGGGAGTCCCGCGTCGCCGCGAACTGGCTCCTGAGCAGCGCATACGCCGGGCCCAACAGCAGTTCGCATCCGACGGGAGTCAGGCCGGCGTAGTGTTCCGGCGCACGACCCGGGTTGTGGTCAATCAACACCTCGCACTCGTGCTTCCGGTTCGCCAGATCGTCGACGACCAGGATGCGGCGGGCCCAGGGCCGGCACGCCGCCTCGTAGGCGCGATCGATGGCGTAGTCGTCGACGACCAGCCAGTCGACGTGCCCACTCCAGCGGTCGCGAAGGGCATTCGGATCGTCGGCACCGTCACCGGCAAGGTCGAGGATATCGTGCCCCGACCGTTCCAAATGCGGGAAGACGCCGCGCGTTTCGGCATTGACGGCGAACCCACACGTCCAGCCGAGCGAACGGAGCTCGTCGGCGAGCGCCAGACAACGGGACACGTGTCCGCCGCCAATGGCGACGGAAGCGCGGGCACGAAAGACGGCTATCGGCATAAAGCGGAATCCAGCTTCCGGCTCAGGTGTCCCAAATATTATCCTTGACCCATGCGCCGTTTTCCCGGCGCCATACGCGCGGGTCACGGAAGGTA
>JACPJY010000116.1 GCA_016187325.1 Rhodospirillales bacterium
CATTGGCTTGTCTCCCGATGACGGGTCTCGCGATCATGGCTTGTTGCCATGATACCTTGCGCCGGCTCAAAAGGATAGCGGGCAAGGGCGACCTTGATGGCGGTCAATTATCCGGCGGCCGGGGCCGAGCCCTCGGCAGGAGCGGATCAGCCCGGTTCGTCACCGCCGCCGGCCTTCCCTTGGAATCTTGGCCGGCGTCGTCGGCCGCTCGGGGCCCCATACCCGGCTGTAATAGGTGTCGGCGAGGTTGAGCGCGCCGACCGGGTTGTGGGCGAGCACCCGGTCCTTGGCGACCAACGTCGTCGCCAGCCCCTGCGAGTGCCGGTAGAACAGGCTGTCGTGGCCGACGCACAGGCCGAGCACGACGTTGAGCTCGCAGCCGGCCCGGTTCAGGAGCTCGGCCTGCGACACCGGATTGCACAGGGATTCATGGCCGCCGGGGCGGATTTTTTCGGCGTCGGCGAGCCCGATCCCTTCCTTGGCGAAACCGCCGTGCTTGCACGCCGTCGACGCCACCTCGAAGCCGTGGCTTTCGAGAATGCGGCTGAGCGTCAGCGCTTGATCGACGAAGCTGATGCAGGTAGCGATGCCGATTTTCTTGAACCCCATCTTCTTCGCAAATTCGCAGATCTCCTCGACCCGCGTCCAGCGACAGTAACCCTCGCTCTCGACGCGGGCCGATTCCTGGGCGACCCGCCTGACGAAGGGGTCCGAGTAGGCGTCGTAGGCGGCGGCAATGCCGTCCGGGTCGACCTTGGACGGACAGAAACCGGGGCCGCGCGCCTCCTGCTCGCCTTGCCGGCAGGCGCGCACGTCCGGCGGACAGTAGGCGCAGCCGGGGTCGCTGTACCGGCTGGCGCGCGGATTGCGCCGCGCCGCCGGGTCGTCATTGGCCATGGTTCCGTGTCTCCCTTTTTTGCCGATCCAGCGTCCGCCACTTTATCCGTCCGCGACCGGCCGGCGCCTTGACGTCGATCAACCGCCGTCGCCGCCGGGCACACGACAACGCCCTTCCCTTCCCGGCCCGGCTGGTCGAGAATCCCGGGCGATGAGCGATCCGGTCCAGTTCCAGATCCGCCCCGACCTGCAGCCCGACCCGGCCGAGGTGTCGTTCGACCTCGATCGCGTGCTCAAGGCGGTGGTCGCGGTGCGCACCGAGGTGCCGCAGGACGCTTTCACCGCCGGCACCCTCGGCACCGAGCGGCGCGGCCATGGCGTCGTCATCCGCTCGGGCGGGCTGGTGCTGACCATCGGCTATCTGGTCGTCGAGGCGGCGACCGTGTGGCTGGTCGACGCCGCCGGTCGCGCCATCCACGGCCACGTCGTCGGTTACGACCAGGAGACCGGGTTCGGGCTGGTGCAGGCGCTGGAGCCGATCGCCGCCGAGCCGGTCGCGCTCGGCCGTTCCGCCGATCTCAAGGTCGGCGATGCGGTGGTGTTCGCCGGCGCCGGCGGCCGCGGCCAGTCGCTGGCCGCCGAGGTCGCGGCGGTGCGCGAGTTCGCCGGATATTGGGAATACCTGCTGGACGCGGCCATCTTCACCACGCCGCCGCATCCGTTGTGGGGCGGCGGCGCCCTGATCGGGCCCGACGGCACGCTCCGCGGCATCGGCTCGCTGTTCGTCCAGGAGGTGGTGCCCGGCGAGAGGGCGCGCGACGGCAACATGGTGGTGCCGATCGACATCCTGAAGCCGGTGCTCGACGAAATGGTGACGACCGGGCGTGCCCGGCGCATGCGGCGACCATGGCTCGGCGTGTTCACCGCCGAGGCCGCCGGCAAGGTGGTGGTCGCCGGCATGTGGCAGGGCGGTCCGGCGGAGCGGGCCGGGCTCGAGGTCGGCGATCTGATCCTCGAGGTCGACGGCCAGCCGGTCACCGGCATGGCGGCGATGTTGCGCCGCCTGTGGTCGCTGGGCGAAGCCGGGGTCGAGGTGCCGCTGGTCGTGTTCCGCGACCGCCAGATTCTGGAGATCACGGTGCGGTCGGCCAGCCGCTCGGACTTCTACAAGGCGCCGCGGATGCACTGAGCCGGCGGGCGCGGATGGAAAGGGTTGCCGTGAGCGAACGCTCTCTCTTGATCGTGCCCGGGATGTTCGTCCGCCACCCGACCGAGCACCGGCTCGGATTGGGGCGGGTGCAGACCGTGGTCGGCTCGAAGATCACCGTCAATTTCGAGAACGCCGGCAAGATCATCATCAACGGCGACGTCATCGAGCTGCAAATCGTCTCGCCGAATGAGTGAGCCGGCCGGCTCCACGACATCGCCAAGGCGCCGCGCTTCACCCGCCCGGTCTACGTCGCTTATGTCGGCGGCGAGGGCGATGAGCGTTTCAAGACCGCGATCCAGGGCTCGCGCCTGGTGGCGGCGCAGGAAGAGGCGGACGAAAAGACCGTCAACTGAGGGCCCCCCGACGGGCCGACGGCCGGGAACGGATTATTCGATATGCGAATTGAAACGACGATTATATTCCAATTTTTGCATGACCGGCGCCGGTGTATACGGTACCACCGTTCGAGCTCGGACGCCGACCCATTGATCAAGGACCGAGATATAGGACCAAGGCCATGACCAACCCCGACAAGCCCACTCCCGGCAAGCCTACCCCCGGCAAGCCGGCTCCCGGCAGGCCGACGCCGGGCAAGTTCGACCGCGACAAGTTCGCGCCGCCGTTCCGAGGCCGGCCAATCCCGGTGTCGGGCCCATCCCGCAACACGCCCCGCCGCCCGGCGAAGTAGCGCCGCCCGGCCGCCGGTCAGTCGCCCGCCAGCTCCGCCTCGAGGATTTTCCGCAAGGCCTCCGGGATGGCGATCGAGCGGCCGTCTTCGGGATCGAAGAACACGTTGACGCTGGTCGCGGTGGCGACGTTCACGCCTTCTTTGAACAGGCCGAACCCGGACGTGATCGACTTGGTGCCGATCTTGAGCAACCGGGCGCCGACGTCGACGACGCCGGGGAAATGCATCTCGCGGCGGTAATCGATATGTACGTTGGCGAGGATGTAGTCGATGCCCGCTCCCTTGCCGCGCGAGCGCAGCAGCGAATCGATCAGCGCCACCCGCGCCTGCTCGACGTAGGCCGCGTAGGCGACGTTGTTGATGTGGCCGAGGCTGTCCTGGTCGGAGAACCGGAGTGTCACCTGCGTCCAGCGCTTGAAGGTCGAGGCGTTGGTCAGGTCGGGCAGCCCATCCGGGGCCTTTTTCGCATCGCCGGCCATCGCTTCAAACGATCTCGCGCCGACGCAGGTCCGCGATTTCGTCCTTGCCGAACCCAAATTCCGCCAGCACTTCGTCGGTGTGCTGACCGCGGATCGGCGTCGCCATCGTGGCGCGCGGCTTGCTGCGGCTCATCTTCACCGCCTGGCCGAGCACGTCGAAGCGGCCGAGCTCCGGGTGCTCGACGGCGAACTTCATGCCGCCCAGGTGCTTGACCTGCTGGTCGGCGAACACCTGGTCGATCGAGTAGATCGGGCCGGACGGGATTCCGGCCTTGTTGAGCAACTTGATCCACTCGGCGCTGGTCTTGGCGACGGTGTGCTTCTCGATCGCTGCGTTGACCGCGTCGCGGTTCTTGGAGCGCGCCTTGCCGGTGGCGAAATCCGGATGATCGACCATGCCCGGCTCGTTGATCAGCTCGCACAGCTTTCGCCACATCTTGTCGCCGGTGCTGGCGATGTTGATGTGGCCGTCCTTGGTCTTGAACACGCCGGTCGGGATCGAGGTCGGGTGGTTGTTGCCGGCCTGCGGCGCCACCTCCTTCTTCATCAGCCAGCGCGCCGCCTGGAAATCCAGCATCGCGATCATCGCTTCCAACAGCGACGTCGTCACCCACTGCCCCTTGCCGGTCACCTCGCGGTCGAGCAGCGCAATCAGGATGCCGATCGCCGCATAGAGCCCGGCCGTCAGGTCGGCGACCGGGATGCCGGCGCGCACCGGCCCCTGCCCCGGCAGCCCGGTGATCGACATCAAGCCGCCCATGCCCTGGGCGATCTGGTCGAAGCCGGGGCGGTTGGCGTAGGGCCCGTCCTGGCCGAACCCCGAGATGCTGCCGTAGACGATGCGCGGGTTGATGGCCTGGATCGACTCGTAATCGATCCCGAGCCGCTTCTTCACGTCGGGCCGGTAGTTCTCGACGACCACATCCGCCTGGGCCACCATGCGCTTGAAG
>JACPJY010000117.1 GCA_016187325.1 Rhodospirillales bacterium
CCGACGTCGGCCTCGACCTTGGCGATCCCGGCCTTGCAGGCGTCGAAGTCGCCGACGTCGAACTTGTAGACGGCGATCCCGGTCTCCTTGCTGAAGGCGCTGGCGGCGTCGTCGTTGCCGCCGTAGTTGGCGCCGACCCTATAGCCGGCGTCCTTCAACGCGACCGAAATCGCCCGGCCGATACCCCGGGTACCGCCGGTAACGAGTGCCACCCGTGCCATTGTCTCCTCCCTGGGCGGTTAGGTTTTTCGTTTTTTATGATCAGTCGCGGGCCACGCACATGGCGATCCCCATGCCGCCGCCGATGCACAGCGTCGCCAGGCCCTTCTTGGCGTTGCGGCGCTGCATCTCGTAGAGCAGCGTCACCAGAATGCGCGCCCCCGACGCGCCGACCGGATGGCCGATGGCGATGGCGCCGCCGTTGACGTTGACCTTGGCGGTGTCCCAGCCGAGGTCCTTGTTGACCGCGCACGCCTGGGCGGCGAACGCCTCGTTGGCCTCGATCAGGTCGAGGTCCTCGATCTTCCAGCCGGCCTTCTTCAGCGCCATGCGGCTGGCCGGGATCGGCCCGGTGCCCATGATCGCCGGATCGACGCCGGCGGTCGCCCACGACACGATCCGGGCCAGCGGCTGAATGCCGCGCTTACTCGCGTCCTTCGCCGACATCAGCACCACCGCGGCGCCGCCGTCATTGATGCCGGAGGCGTTGCCGGCGGTCACGGTGCCGTCCTTGGCGAACGCCGGACGCAACTGCGCCAGGCTTTCAACGGTAACGCCCGCCTTGGGATACTCGTCGGTGTCGACCACGGTGTCGCCCTTGCGGCCCTTGATCGTCACCGGCACGATCTCGGCCTTGAACCGGCCGGCCTTCTGCGCGGCCTCCGCCTTGTTCTGGGAGGCGCACGCGAAACGGTCCTGCTCGTCGCGGGTGAGCTGCCATTTCTGGGCGACGTTCTCGGCGGTGTTGCCCATGTGGTAGCCGTTGAAGGCGTCCCACAGGCCGTCCTTGATCATGGTGTCGACCAGCTCGGTAGCGCCCATCTTGGTACCGTTGCGCAGATGCACGCAGTGCGGCGCCTGGCTCATGCTCTCGTGGCCGCCGGCGACGACGATGGCGCTGTCGCCGAGCCTGATCGCCTGCGAGCCGAGCGCCACCGACCGCAGGCCCGAGCCGCACAGCTGGTTGATGCCGTAGGCCGTCTTCTCGACCGGGATGCCGGCGGCGACGGCCGCCTGGCGTGCCGGGTTCTGGCCGGCGGCGGCGGCCAAAATCTGGCCCATGATGACCTCGTCGACCTCGGCCGGGGCGACCTTGGCGCGCTTCAGCGCCTCGACGATGGCGACCTGACCGAGATGGTGCGCCGGCAGCGAGCTGAGCGCGCCGTTGAAGGCACCCACGGGCGTACGCACCGCCCCAGTGATGACTACGTCAGACATTTTTCATTCTCCTCCATCGAACATTGGGGCGCCAGGGAGGCGCCTGGGAAAAAGGAATGTTCTCGGGTCCTGGCGATTGTCGATGCCGTCCGCGGCCCAGTTCCCTCGGTTATAGGTCGGTCGGGAAGGCGTTACAAGGCGGCCAGCCTAGGCGATTTCCGGCACCGACGTTTTGACCTAAATCAATGTCTTCTCGAGCCAACGCGCCAACGGTTCATAGAGCATGGTCCGGGCGCGGCCGCCGGCGACCATGCCGATGTGTCCGGCCGGCAACCTTACCGCCTTCGCTCCCGGTATGGCGGTCGCCAGCGCCGCCGCGGAGCCCGGCGGCACGATGTGGTCGTTGTCCGGGATCGCCACCAACGTCGGCGTCCGCACCTCGGCGGCGATCACGGGCCGGCCGTCGATGCGCCAGCGGCCGCCGAGCGGCGTGTTCTCGACGTACCAGCCGAGCAGGCATTCGCGGGCGACCGAGCCGACCAATGGCACCCCGTCGTTGAGCCAGTCCTCGAGCGCCACGAATTCGCGCGCCCTCTCGGAATCGGCGGAGAGCGCCGCGAAGCGGCGGAACTTGTCGGCGGTGAGATAGGGATCGAGGCTCGAGAACATGGCCTGGATGACGTCGACCGGAAGCTCGCCCAGATGGTCGATCATCGCAGTCAGGCCCGGGGCCGCCGCCCGGATCAGGCGGATGGTGCCGGGGGCGGCGTCGTGGAAATCCCACGGCGTCGCCAGCAGCACCAGCGCCGCCACCAGCGCCGGCCGCCGCACCGCCAACGCCAGGGCCAGCAGCCCGCCCATGCAATAGCCGACCACCGCCGGCGTCTCGCCGGTGGCGGCGACGATCTCATCGAGCGCCGGTTCGAGACGGCCGCAGACGTAATCGGTGAGCGAGAACCGCCGCTCCGCCGGCCCCGGGTCGCCCCAGTCGACCAGCAACGGCCGCCACCCGGCCTCGGCGAGGTGCCGCATCAGGCTCCGCTTCTCGGTGAGATCGAGGATGTAGCCGCGGTTGATCAGCGACGGCACCACCAACAGCGCGCGCCCGCGGCCGCCGTAATCGAGCAGCCGCGTCGAGCCACGGCGCCACGACGCCGGCGGCTCGGCAAGACGCGGGGCGCGGGGATGGCGGCGGTAGCGGCGGACGCCTTCGGCAAAGCCGTTGAGCCGGCGCCGGGCCTCGGCGTCGACGGCGGCGGCGAACACCCGGGCGTCAGCGTCGGCGAGACTTTTTTGCAGCGCGTCGGCGGTGCTTCTTAGGTCCGCTCTCCAGGGCAGCAAGCCGCTTCTCAATCCGCCCAAGGCGGCGAGCGAGCTCAGCCAGGTCATGGTTTGGAGTGCCACGTGCAGCGGCAGCGGACGCGGGCCCGGGTGGCTCGGATCGGATGTCTCGGCGGTCGAAAGGGGTGGCGTCATGGTCATTCCGCGTTTTGCCGCCGGCCGGCGACGACTCCCGAGCGGCGGCGCTCGCCGCCATCGCCGCGAACGCGGCGGCGCCGGCGTTCATCAACTCGATGGTCCTGGCCATCACCTCGGCGGCCTCGGCGTCCTTGCCGACGCCGCCCAGCTGCTCCTGCCACAGGTCGAGATAGCGTCGCGCCAGCGCGTCCAGATCCGGCGGTTTGGCCATGGGGTCTCCGATGGTGAGCGCGCTTTCGGCCGTGCCGTTCGCTCCGCCCGTCGCCCCGCCTCGTTCCCGCGGCAGCCCGCGGGGACTCTGGCGGTTGCGTCAAGGCGGCCATTATAGCCGCCGTCCACCGGGCGGGGAACATTTCATTGCAGTGCAGCATAATCCGCGGTAGGTTTTCGCCTTCCGATTGAACCGCGCCGACAACGGACCCGGGCGATGACCGACAAAAAAGCCGACGACAAAGAGGCCGAAAAGCCGCCGATCACCATCAAGAAATACGCCAACCGGCGGCTCTACAACACCGCGACCTCGAGTTACGTCACCCTCGACCACCTGGCCACCATGGTCAAAGAGGGGACCGAGTTCGTCGTTTACGACGCCAAGACCGGCGAGGACATCACCCGCCAGGTGCTGACCCATATCATCGTCGAGGAAGAAGGCAAGGGGCAGAACCTGCTGCCGATCGGCTTCCTCCGCCACCTCATCAGCTTCTACGGCGACAGCCTGCAATCGATCGTCCCCAACTACCTGGACTATTCGATGCGGGCCTTTTCGCGCAACCAGGAGCAGATGCGGGAATACATGCAGGATACCCTCGGCGGCCTCAATCCATTCGGCCAGTTCGGGGAAATGGGCAAGAAGAACATGGCGATGATCGAGGAAACGATGAAGATGTTCACGCCATTCTTCCCCGCCGGCGGCGCCGACGGCAAAGGCGGCAAGCCGGACGCCAAGGGCAAGGCGCCCGGCGGCGGCCCCGACGCCGACGCCGGCCGGCAGCTCAACGACCTGAAGGTTCAGCTCGCCGAGATGCAGCGCCAGATCGACAAGCTGAGCGGCGGCAAGTCCTGACCGCCTTCGCGACTGGGGGGCAAAATCGCCAACCCCCGTATTTGCCCGAATATGACTCTTTTTAGCTGATTTTTCGGCGTCGGAGCGAAACCTCTCCGGACCGCCCGTAGCGCCCGCGAATCGGTCGGCTGGGCGGCCGTACGGGCACGCGGTCGATTAAACTGCGGCCGGGTCTGATAGAGCCATACGTATGTTTGGCGAGTCGGAATCCGCCTGGAATCCGGGCGCGATCGGGGATTTTCCCTCGGCCAAATACCATCTTGTCAGGAATTTGTAAGGTGGTAATCTGAGCCCGATTCGCGGCAACGCGAATGTCGGGTTCCCGTTTTCAACCAATCGCTGACCGGAAGGAAATCTCTTGAGGCAAGCAACCCATGGCGACAAACCGGCGGCTGCAGGGGACAAGGTGGTCAATCGGGCTACGGATACGGATCGCTACGTAGGCACACGTATCCGGGAACGCCGGGTGATGCTGGGACTGAGCCAGCAGCAGATGGCCGAATTGATCGGCGTCACCTACCAGCAGGCGCACAAATACGAACGCGGCATCAACCGGATTTCGGCCGGTCGGCTGTTTGAAATCGCGCAGGTGCTCGGCGTGCCGGTGGACTACTTCTTCGACGGGCTTGGCGGCGCCGGCCGCGAGAACGAACTGCACGAACGCCAGCGCATGTGCCTGGAAGTCGCCCGCAACTTCTCGCAGATCGACAACAAGCGCCACCAGGAGGCCCTGAGCCAGCTGGCGCGCGCGCTGGCGGTGAAATAGCGCGAAATCCGTTTACCTGGAATCGTCACGCCCGCGAAAGCGGGCGTCCAGGGTGCTGAAAAACAACTGGATTCCCGCTTGCGCGGGAATGACGACAGGGGCTGCGTTAAGCGGATCGTGCTCTAGCCGACGGTTCCGGCCTGTCGGCCGGGGATCAATCGAGCTCCCTAAGCACCCGGAAGCCGAGCCAGTAGCTCTTCACCGCCGGCGGGTTCTTCGCCCGGTAGGCCGCCTGGGCGACCTTCGAGAAGTAATAGAACGAGCCGCCGCGGATCACCCGGTTGTCGCAGTCGCCGCGGGTGCGGGCCGATCCATCGTTGGGGGCACCCTTGTGCGAATCGTTCCAGCAGTCCTCGACCCACTCGAACACGTTGGCGGTGGTGTCGTGAAGGCCGAACGGATTGGCCTTGAACGAGCCGATGGGCGCCGTGCTCCAGGCGCTCCACTTGCTCTTGCAATCCTTGCAGTTGGCCTGGTTCTCGCCTTTGTCGTTTCCCCACCACCACTGGGTCGTGGTGCCGCCGCGGTCGGCGTATTCCCATTCCGCCTCCGACGGCAGCCGGTAGCGCTTGCCGGTCTTCTTGCCGAGCCAGGCGACGTAGTTCTTGGCGTCGAAGTAGGTGACGTTGATCACCGGGCGGCCTTCCTTGCCCCAGCCGTGGTCGTCGTCGCCGCCGCTCGGGCAGCCCTTGGCCTTGGCGCACGCCTCCCACTCGGCCCATGTCACCTCGTAGCGGCCGAGCGCGAACGGCTTCGCGATATTGACCCGGTGCGCCGGCTGGCTGCGCTTGTCGACGGCGTTCAGGCCCATGATGTAGATGCCGGCCGGAATCACCACCAGCTCCGGGCACTCGGGGCAGTCCTTGAACGCCTGCCCAGGGGCCAACTTCGCCGCCGGCTGGGCGGCCTTTTCGGCAGCGGCCGCGGGAGAGCCCCAGGCGAGGGCGAGCGCGGCGACGACAACGAGGAAAATGCGGGCGGTCATGGCTTCTTCGCGTGTCCTATCGCGTGGCAACGTCCGAAACCACAGGTAATGCGCCGGATGGAGTGGGTCAAGGTTTGTCGGCTGCGGGTGCTGTCCTGATTAGAACAGCATTACCAGACGAACGACTGCCTATAGCCAATATCTCGACTTAGGACATTCACGACCTGATTACGGAAGCACCCAAACGAGACTGACTTGATCGGGAATTGCCGGGGTTTCTCCGCCAGCCGGTCGAGGCCGGCCGTCACCGCCTCGCCCAAAGTTCGCGCCTAAATACTTCCCTAGCTGACGCGGTGGGCACGACAGATTTCGCAGGTACATGAGAGATTCGTAAAATGCCGGACTCCGACAACGACGTTTCGAGACCGGTCAGCTCTTGCAAATATTCGCCTAAACAAATCGGCCTCGCCATTTTCAACATATCGTCGCAGGGCATATCCGCATAGATCGGCAACCTGGACCATTCTCGTCAGGCTGCTGTCAACAAACAACGGCGTTTCAATGATCCTTTCGATCCTTGTCCACAATGTGCCTTGACGGTGAAATTGCCTCATAAATTCCGTATGCTTTCTAGCAATTGTTTCGTTGTTGTCGTGGACGAGAAGGCCATAGTTCCTTTGTCCACCAGTTTCGTCCGTGTTCGCGAGGTACTGTTCGAAACGCGAAACTATTTGCTCGAACGCCTGCTCATCGACCGTACGGCCCGCTCTGTTGGAATCGAAGTGAATCTTGTCGATACATTCGGCAAAAAGTCGAGCAAACCCCCAATTCGAAATGCAATCAGCTACATCGCCAACAAGAGATTTTCTTTCTTGATGAGTAAGATGTATGTAAGGGTGGGTATGAGCGCAGTTCTTTTTTATCTGCCTGTAAGTCTTTCTCTGGTTTGTTTGTTGCAGTCTGAGTAAGTGGGCATTTCTTTCCCGCTCGACAGCGGAACGTCGTGCGACGTACGACAGCTGTTGAAAATCGGCAATTCGTCTCTGCTCAAGGTACGGGCGCAACAACCATGCAGTGTGTAATTCTTCGTTCCTGAGTCCATAGCGCCCGAGAATATGAGAGATTTCTTGATCGGCGGCGCGCCACCGCCAGATAGGGACGGAAACACCCGCTAATACAAAATGCGAGGTGTTGCCAGGCACGTCGGAAGTGCCTGATTCGTCGATGTAGCAAAGATACATCGGATGAACTCATCACTGGATTTAAGGCAAAAAAAGCGACTGGGCTTTTGGGGCTTAAAGCCCCAAGTTGAGGCGCTTGGCGACTCGTCCCAGACGCGGGCGAGATAATAGAGTCAAAAGATCGCCGTTTCAAGTCCGCATTTATTCAAGTAAATTCAATATATTATGTCGCCGAATGCCGGTTCGTTCCGGCATTATTATTCCCGCACCGGACAAGATGTCCCGATACGTATCGCCGCTGCAAATTCCGAAACGCTTTAAGACTCCATAAAAGAGGGTTCTGTTCTAATTTAGACAGCACCGCCGAGCGAACAACTGCCCGCAGCCAATTTCCCAACTTAGGACACTCCCGGCCTATTTAAGATGGTACCTAACCTTCGGACGCGCCCTTCAGCCGCTCGACGGCCCAGCGGGCGGCGTGGGCGACCAGCGGCGAGGCGTCGCCGGCGAGCCTTTCGGCGACCGCCAAGAGCGATCCGAGTCCGCTGTTGCCGATGGCGACGGCGACGTTGCGCACGAAACGGTCGCGCCCCGTCCGCTTGATCGGCGATCCGGCGAACAGCTTGCGG
>JACPJY010000118.1 GCA_016187325.1 Rhodospirillales bacterium
GCTTTACGACCCGATGGGGCATTATGACGAAGTGCGCGACAAATGGTTCGGCACCACCGGCAAGGGTGGAATCGAGTAGGATGTCACCGGGGGTGAACGGGGAGCGACAACGGGAAATAGAGGTCAAATTAACCAGGAAAGGCGAAACTTTCTGGTGTTTCGGGCCCCGGTGTCATACTTTTTGTTAATATTTGGCGATTACTGTCGCGTGCCGAGCGGATTCCCTATTTCGGTGTAGTGGACGGCTCATGAGCGAAGACACGGCAAAGCCAGCGACACCCGGCTCGGGCGGCGACGAACCCTCGATGGAAGACATCCTGGCGTCGATCCGCCGGATCCTGTCCGAAGAAGAGGAAGAAGCCGCCGCCGGACAGCCAGCGGCTGCGGCGCCCGCGCCCGCCCCGGCCCCGATGCCTGCCGCGGCGCCTGCGACCGCCGCGCCACCGCCGATGGCCGAGCCGGAACTCGAGCCCGCGCCGATGCCGGAGCCCGAGATGGCCCCGGCCATGGAACTCGAGCCGATGCAGGAGATGGCAGCCGACCCGTTCGCGCAGGCATTGGAGCCCGCCTATGAGCCGGAACCCGAGCCGATGCCCCAACATCATGCCGCGCCGCCACCGCGGGCCCATATGCCGGAACCGATGGCCGACGTGCTGCAGTTGACCCCCGACATGATTACCACCGACATCATGTCGGCGCCGACCGTGCGGGCCTCCACCGATGTTTTGGCGGAGCTTGCCCGCGCGATCCTCGACCGCCGCGACGTGTCGATCAGCCGGTCGAGCAAGGATCTGACCCTCGAAGGAATGGTCCGGGAGATGCTCAAGCCCATCCTCCGGGAATGGCTGGACCGCAACCTGCCGTATCTGATCGAGCGCCTGGTCAAAAAAGAAATCGACACCATGGTCAACCGGGCCGAGCGGCTCGAAGACTAGAATCCGCCGGCCAATCCCGGTTCCCTTCCGTCCGGGTTCTCCGGGCGCTATAACATTCCCGGTTTTTCGAGGATGGGCGAGGGCTGCCAGCCATGCTGGACAAGACCTATCGGCCGGCCGACATCGAGAAAAAACGGTACGGCGAGTGGGAGAGAAACGGGACGTTCGCGTGCGGGCAGAAACCCGACGCCGACCCCTTCACTATCGTTATTCCGCCGCCGAACGTGACCGGCAGCCTGCATATGGGCCATGCGCTCAACAACACCCTGCAGGACATCCTCATCCGCTACCAGAGAATGAAGGGCCGCGACACATTGTGGCAACCGGGGACCGACCATGCCGGCATCGCCACCCAGATGGTCGTCGAGCGGCAGCTGGCCGACGAAGACAGGACGCGCCACGACCTCGGCCGCGAGGGATTCATCAAGCGGGTGTGGGAATGGAAGGCCGAATCGGGCGGCACCATCACCAGTCAACTCCGCCGTCTCGGCGCATCCTGCGACTGGCGGCGCGAGCGCTTCACCATGGACGACGGGCTCAGCCGCGCCGTCCGCAAGGTGTTCGTCGATCTTTACAAACGCAACCTGATCTACCGCGACAAACGACTGGTAAACTGGGACCCGAAGCTGCACACGGCGATCTCCGATCTCGAGGTCGAGCAGCGCGAGATCACCGGCAAGATGTGGTACTTCAAGTACCCGGTCGAGGGCCGCGCCGGTGAGTTCGTCACCATCGGCACCACCCGGCCCGAGACCATGCTCGGCGACGTCGCGGTCGCTGTCCATCCCGACGATGACCGTTACCGGCACCTGGTCGGCAAAACCTGCGTCCTGCCGATCGTCGGCCGCAAGCTGCCGATCGTCGCCGACGAATACGCCGACCCGGAGAAGGGCTCCGGCGCCGTCAAGATGACTCCGGCCCACGACTTCAACGACTTCGAGGTCGGCAAGCGCCATAACCTGAAGCTCGTCAACGTGCTCGACGCGGACGCCCGGCTGAACAAGAACGTGCCCGAGAAATACCGTGGCCTGGATCGCTACGTGGCGCGCGACAAGGTGGTCGCGGAGATGGAATCGCTGGGCCTGTTCGTCAAGGTCGAGGAAAACCTGATGACCATCCCCTACGGCGACCGGTCCGGGGTCGTCGTCGAGCCGTGGCTGATGGACCAGTGGTTCGTCGATGCACGGGCGCTAGCAGGACCCGCGATCACCGCCGTCGAGCAGGGCCGCACCAAGTTCGTGCCCAAGCAGTGGGAGAACACCTATTACGAATGGATGCGCAACATCCAGCCGTGGTGCATCTCGCGCCAGATCTGGTGGGGCCACCAGATTCCGGCATGGTTCGGCCCCGACGGTGAGATATATGTCGAGGAGACGGAAGACGAGGCGCAGGCCAAGGCCAACGATTACTACGGCAAGGCGGTGACGCTGAAACGCGATGAGGACGTTCTCGACACTTGGTTCTCGTCCGCCTTATGGCCGTTCTCGACCCTTGGCTGGCCCGACCAGACACCCGAGCTCAAGCGCTACTACCCCACGGACGTCCTGATCACCGGATTCGACATCATCTTTTTCTGGGTCGCCAGGATGATGATGATGGGGCTGCATTTCATGGGCGAAGTGCCCTTCCACACGGTTTACATCCACGCCCTGGTCCGCGACGAGAAGGGCCAGAAGATGTCGAAGTCGAAGGGCAACATCATCGATCCGCTGCGGCTGATCGACAAATACGGCGCCGATGCGCTGCGATTCACGCTGACCGCGCTGGCCGTCCAGGGGCGCGACGTCAAGCTCGCGGAATCGCGCGTCGAAGGCTATCGCAACTTCGCCACCAAGCTGTGGAACGCCGCTCGGTTCTGCCAGATGAACGAGTGCCGGCCGGTGGCCGGGTTCGATCCCGGCGCCGTCCGCCAGACGGTCAACCGCTGGATCGTCGGCAAGGTGGCCGAGGCCGAAGCGGCGACAACGGCCGCCATCGAGGCATACCGTTTCAACGACATGGCGGGCGCGCTTTATCAGTTCACGTGGGGCACGTTTTGCGACTGGTACGTGGAATTTGCCAAGCCGATCCTCGAAGGCGACGACGACGCCAAGGCGGAAACGCGCGCCACCGCTGCCTGGGCGCTCGACCAGCAGCTGCACCTGCTGCATCCGATTATGCCGTTCGTGACCGAGGAGCTATGGCAGCAATTAGCCGAGCGGCCGAGCCCGCTGATCACGTCGCCGTGGCCGACGTTCGACGCGGCCGTGATCGACGCCGACGCTAATGCCGAGATGGACTGGGTGGTACGGCTGATCAGCCAAGTCCGCACCGTGCGCGCGGAAATGAACGTGCCTCCGGGCGCCAAGATCCCGTTGCTGTTGAAGGACGCGGGTTCGCAGGCGCAGGCGCGCGTCGCGGGGCACCGGGGCCTGATCGAGCGCTTGGCCCGGCTGTCATCGGTGGAGCTGCTCAACGGCGCGGTACCGAAGGGCGCGGTACAGGACGTCATCGACGAGGCTACGATCGTGCTGCCAATCGCTGACGTCATCGACTTGGCTAGCGAACAGGCACGCCTGGAGAAGGAAATTGCCAAGTTGGACGACGAAGTCCGGCGATTCGAAAAGAAGCTTGCCAACGAGAAGTTCGTCGCCAACGCGCCGGAGGAGGTGGTGGAAACGGAACGCGAGCGGCTGGCGGAAGCGCGTCTCACTCGTTCCAAGATGGATGACGCCCTCAACCGTCTGACGGCGGCTCGTTAGGTAAGGGGAAGATTTGTAATGGAAACCATCGGCATCGATCCGCAGACCGAGAAAATGATCGCCGACGTCGTCAGGTCTTTCACCGACTACAGCCTCAGTGTCGTCGGCGCCATCGCGTTGCTGGTGATCGGATGGACGGCGGCCAATTGGGTGCAGCGGATGGTGGCGCGGGGGCTGGCGCGGGTGCCCTGGTTGGACCAGACGCTGAAGCCGTTCCTCGCCAGGCTGGCGTGGTACGCGGTCATCATCTTTGTCCTGGTCGCGGTCCTCAACCGGTTCGGGGTCCAGACCACCAGCATCATCGCCCTTCTCGGCGCCGCGGGCATCGCCATCGGTTTGGCGTTGCAGGGGACGCTCGCCAACGTTGCCGCGGGCGTGATGCTGCTGATCCTGCGCCCGTTCAACGTCGGCGATTACGTCGATGCCGGCGGCGACGTCGGCACGGTGGTCGAGATCGGCCTGTTCAACACCGAATTCAAAACCATGGACGGCCTGTGCCGGATAATCCCGAATTCCAAGATCTGGACCAACACCATCACCAATTACACCCGCAACCCGACGCGGCGCATCGACATCCCGGTTGGCATTAGCTACGGCGACGATATCGGCGGTGCCCAGAAGGTGCTGCTGGACTTGCTGCAGGGTGACCGGCGGATCCTCGACGATCCGGAACCGCAAGTGATGGTGAAGGAGCTGGGCGACAGCGCCGTAGTCCTCAACATGCGCTGCTGGACCAAGGTGGATGACTACTGGGATACCGTGTTCGATCTCAACAAGGCGGCCAAGATCGGGCTCGAGACGGCGGGCTATTCGATCCCGTTCCCGCAGCGCGACGTGCACATCATCGGCGGCGGCCCTGATCCTGGCGGCAAGGCCTAGCTCAAGGCTATCGCGGCCTCCGGGCCGGGGATTGGAGTGGGGACGCCGGGTCGGCTATGCTCGCCGCCATGAGACCGCTGTCATTCCTGTCGATCGCGCTGATTTCGGCTTTCGCGTGGGTGCCTGGCCACGCGGATTTGCTGCCGATCTTCGACGTCCACATGCACTATTCGCGCGCCGCCTGGGACGTGGTTCCGCCCGACCAGGTGATCGCCAAGATGAACAAGGCCGGCGTCAGCAAGGCGCTGGTTTCATCGACGCCCGATGACGGCACATTGAAGCTCCACGCCGCGGCCCCGCAGCGCATTATCGCCGGCTATCGCCCCTACGAGAGTTCCGGCGATTTCGGCGGATGGTTCGTGAAAGGCGGCGTCCTTGCCTACAGCGCAAAGCGGCTGGCCGAAAAGAACATCCACCGCGTATTCGGCGAAATCCATGTCCTCCGCCCCGACGATGTGAAGACGCCGGCGATGGAGGGATTTCTCGCATTGGCCGCGTCGCGGAACCTTTATTTTCACACCCACTCGGACGCCGCCGTGGTGCGGGCGTTGTTCGACAAGCGGCCCGATCTCAAGATCATCTGGGCGCACGCCGGATTTTCGGATCCTGCGCCGGTGGTCGGGCAGATGCTCGACCAACACGCCAACCTGTGGGCGGAGCTGTCGTACCGGGCCCGCGACATCATGCCCGGCGACGCGCTCGATCCCGATTGGGAGAAGGTGTTGATCCGCCATGCCGACCGGTTCGTCATTGGCACTGATACGTGGGAGGTCGCCCGCTGGCACGGCTACGAACTCCTGATCGCCGAGCACCGGGCGTGGCTCGGCAAATTGCCGCGCGAAGCGGCCGAGAAGATCGCTCACAAGAACGCGGAAAGGCTGCTGGCGGCGAAGCCTTGACCGTTCGGCCGCGAGTGCAAACGGGCATGCCGCTAACCATTTCGTAACGGCCAGCGGGCTTTATTGGTCCATGGCCTGTTGGAGGAGCGGGGGCGGCAATGCCTAGAACGGATACGGCGTGAGGGGGATGGCCGGTGAGTGACGAAGAATTCAAAATCCCCGAATTGACCGACAATCCGACGCCGGAGGAGCGCGCCGAATACGTGATCCTGCGCCTCGAGCAGTTCATCCGCGATGGTCGCAAAATCGACGAAGGCATGTCGTTCAAGCTGTGGCAGGCGATGGCCAAGGTCGAAATCACCAACGCCATCGCCGAAGCCGAGGCCAAAAGCCAGAAGGACGACGTGGTCACCAAGCGCCTGCTGTTCACCTTCGCCGCGGCGCTGGTCACCGTCGGCTTCTGGGGCACCGCGGTCAGTCTGCACAAGGTCGCCTACCTGGCGGGCGGCCTGGTATGTCTCGTCGCCGGCCTGTTCCTGATGGGCGTCGCCGGCGAATGGCGGTTCCGCAAATGGAGCAAGCGCCGACAGGCGAAGAAGCGCCGCGAAGCGCTGGCCCGGGTCGAGAGCCTCAACCGCCGCATCAAGCAGCTCGAGCATCAGCTTGAGAAAGAGGAAAAGTCGCTGAAGAAGAAGATCAACGAGGTCGCCCGCATCGCCAGCTAGACGTCGGGCGCCGCCGGCCCGTCACAACACCCGATCCAAGGCCGCGATCAGCCGGTCGACCTCATCGACCGTGTTGTAATGAACCATCGAGACCCGCACCACGCCATCGCCGGCGTCGGCGATTCCGAGCGCCTCGATCAGCCTTTTGGCGTAGAAATGGCCGTTGCGGATGGCGACCTTGGCCGGCTCCAGAAGCGGCGGGATTTCCGCCGAGCGGCGCCCCTCGACGGTGAACGAGAACGTCGGCGCCCGCTCGGCCGCCTTGCCGCTCCTGCGCCCCAGCAAACGAACCCGCGGCTTCGACGCCAGGAAATCGACGAACCGCGTCGCCAGGCTTTCCTCGTGGCGGGCGATCAACTGATAGACCGCGTGGGCGCGGTCGCGGAAGCCATTCGGCGGCCGCGACAGGTGATGGGTTGCCAGCGCCTCGAAATAGTCGGCGACGCCGGCCAGTGCCGCGGTGAATTCGTGGTTTGGCCCGCCGGGATTCAGTTTTAGCGGAATGTCGTCGTCGGCGATGAAGAAATGGTTCTGGGCCTTGGCTCTGAGCAAGTGCTCGCGCTTACCGTACATCATCGCCACGTGCGGCCCGAACAGCTTGTAGAAGCTGAGCGCGTAGAAATCGACGTCAAGCGCCTTCACGTCGAGCGCCCGATGCGCCGCGTAGGCGACCCCGTCCACGCAGGCCATGGCGCCGGCGTCGTGGACCCGCCGCACGATACCGGCGACGTCATTGATGCCGCCGAGAATATTGGAA
>JACPJY010000119.1 GCA_016187325.1 Rhodospirillales bacterium
CCGGTAACCGTGCTTGAGAACAAGGCCGATGCGATCGAGAAGGGCCTTGGCGTCATCGCCCGGAACTACGCCGCCACCGTCGCCAAGGGTCGCCTCAGCGACGCCGACATGGAAGCCCGCTTGAAGTTGATCCACGGCACCATGGACTTCGGCGACGTCGCCGACGCCGACATCGTCATCGAGGCGGTGTTCGAGGACATGGACGTCAAGAAGAAGGTGTTCGGACGGCTGGATCGCGTGTGCAAGGCGGAAACGATCCTCGCCACCAACACCTCGACCCTCGACGTCGATCAGATCGCCAAGGCCACCAACCGTCCGGACAAGGTCATCGGCACTCATTTCTTCAGCCCGGCCAACGTCATGCGACTAATGGAGAACGTCCGCGGCGCCAAAACCTCGCCCGAGACCATCGCCACGGTGATGAAGCTCTCCAAGACCATCGGCAAAGTCGGCGTGCTGGTCGGCATCTGCGACGGCTTCGTCGGCAACCGCATGTACCACTGCTACACCCGCCAGGCCAACTTCCTGCTCGAGGAAGGCGCGCTACCGCATCAGGTGGACAAGGTGATCTACGAATTCGGTTTTGCCATGGGGCCGTTCGCGGTCGGCGATGTCGCCGGCCTCGACGTCGGGTGGCGCATCCGCCAGCGCCGCGCTACGACCCGGCCCAAGAATGAACGCTATTCGCCGATCGCGGACCGTATTTGCGAGAAGGGCCGCTTCGGCCAGAAGACCGGCGCCGGCTGGTACCGTTATGAGAAGGGAGACCGGACCCCGATCCCCGATCCGGAGATCGAGGCGCTGATTGTCGCCGTCTCCAAGGAGCTTGGCATCGAGCGTCGCCAGATCGGCGATGATGAGATCCATGAGCGTTGCCTCTATGCGCTCGTCAACGAGGGCGCTAAGATTCTCGAGGAAGGCTTGGCACTGCGCGCCGGCGACATCGACGTCATCTGGATCTATGGCTACGGCTTCCCCGTGCACAAGGGTGGGCCGATGTTCCACGCCGACCAGGTCGGGCTCGGCAAGGTCCATGATGCGCTGTGCCGGCTGGCCGACGTCCACGGTGATATGCTGAAGCCGGCGCCACTCCTGGAATCGCTGGCCAGGCAGGGAAAAGGATTCAAGGATCTGTAGGACGCCACATCCGACAGACGATAACCATCGACAGAGGATCCGCCATGAGAGAAGCCGTCATCGTCTCCACCGCCCGCACCCCCATCGGCAAGGCATCCCGCGGTGCCTTCAACATCACCCATGGCGCCGTCATGGGTGGCCACGTGATCAAGCACGCCGTCGAGCGCGCCAGCGTCGATCCCCAAGAAGTCGAAGACGTGGTCATGGGCTGCGGTATGCCGGAGGGTGCCACCGGCAAGAACATCGCCCGTACCGCGGCGCTCCGCGCCGGCCTCCCGGTGTCGACGGCAGGCACCACGATCAACCGATTCTGTAGCTCCGGCCTACAGGCGATCGCGGTTGCCGCCCAGCGCATCATCGTCGACAAGGTGCCGGTAATGGTGGCAGGCGGACTGGAATCCATTAGCCTGGTACGGGACAACATCAACCAGCACTACCTCACCGAGGAATGGCTGATGCAACACAAACCGGGGCTATGGATGCCGATGATCGAAACCGCCGACATCGTCGCCGAGCGCTACTCCATCAGCCGCGAAGCCCAGGACGAATACTCGCTGACCAGCCAGATGCGGACGGCGGCCGCCCAGCAGGCCGGCCGCTTCGACGACGAGATCGTGCCGTTGCCGACCGTCAAACGGGTTACCGACAGGAAAACCGGCGAGGTGCGTGAAGAGAAGGTGACGCTCGAGCGGGATGAAGGCAACCGCCCGGACACCACGCCCGAAGGCCTGGCGGCGCTGGAGCCGGTGCGCGGCCCCGGCAAGTGGATCACCGCCGGCAATGCCAGCCAGCTTTCCGACGGTGCCTCGGCGTGCGTGTTGATGGAGGCGAAGCTGGCCGAGAAACGCGGGTTGCGGCCCTTGGGCGTGTTCCGCGGCTTCGCTGTCGCCGGCTGCGAGCCGGACGAAATGGGTATCGGTCCAGTGTTCGCCGTGCCCAGGCTGCTGGAACGCCAAGGCCTGAAAATGGGCGACATCGACCTGTGGGAGCTCAACGAGGCTTTCGCCGTACAGGTCATCTACTGCCGCGACCGGCTCGGCATCCCGATGGAGACTCTTAACGTCAACGGCGGCTCGATCTCGATCGGCCATCCGTTCGGGATGACCGGCGCCCGCCAGACCGGCCACATCCTCATCGAGGGCAAGCGGCGCGGCGCCAAGAAGGTCATTGTCACCATGTGCATTGGCGGAGGCCAGGGGGCCGCCGGGCTGTTCGAGGTGTGCTGACGCTGTTTCAACCGGGCATCGGGGACGGTCCCGGCGCCCGAGGGACTATCGACAGGAGAGAACCATGAAGTTGCAACTGGTCATGAATACCGACATGCGATTGCTGGTCTACACGGCCTTCGTCTGCATCGTCATGTGGGTGCCTTACATGCTCGCGGCGATCAAAACCTTCGGCCTGAAGCGCATGGCCGGCGCCTACCCGACGCCATCGTACGCCAGCCTGCCGCAGTGGGCGCAACGGCTAAACCGCGCGCACATGAACCTGGTCGAGAACATCGGCCCGTTCGCGGCGCTGGTGATCGTGGCGCAGCTTACCGGCGCTGCGGGCGAGATGACGGCGCTCGGCGCGCGCTTATTCTTCTGGGCGCGATTGGTTCAGATCGCCGCCCATACCGCTGGCATTCCGTGGGTGCGGACGGGCGCTTTCTTCGTCGGCTGGATCGGCAACATCATCATCCTGGTGCAGATCCTCGGACGATAGGCCGGCGATGCCGGAACCGGGTGTTTCAGCTGTAGACGTTAGCGATGGTCGAACCGCCGTCGACGATCAACGTCTGGCCGGTGATGAAGGCGGCCGCCTTAGATGCCAGGAACAAGGCCACGGAAGCGACCTCCTCCGGCTCGCCGATGCGGTCCATCGGATAGGCCTGGAGCGCGGCGGCGAGGCGCGCAGGGTCCTCCCACAAGGCGCGGGCAAGATCGGTCCTGATCAGCCCCGGCGCGATGCCGTTGACGCGCACGCCGTGGCTCGCCCATTCGAGTGCCAGACTCCGCACCATCTGGATGTCGGCGGCCTTGGTGATGGCGTAGCCGCCGACCCGCCGCGTGCCCTTCAAGGCGGCGATGCTGGAAATGATGATCACGGCGCCGTCCTTGCGCTTCGCCATGCCGGGAATGACCTTGTTGCAGAGCAGAAGCTGGTTCTTGACGTTGGTGGTCAAGAGTCGGTCGATCTGCTCCTCGCTAATCTCATGGAGCGGCCCGTGATGGGGGCTGACGGCGGCGTTGCAGACCAACACGTCGATCCGCTTCCACCGGGCGAGCGCCTTGTCCGCCATCGCCATCAACTGGGCTTTGTCGGCGACATCGCAGGGGATCGGAAGCGCCTCGCCGCCGGCTTCGGCGATTTCGGCGGCCACGTCGGCGCACGCAGCCTCCTTGCGGCTGGTGACGATGATGCGGGCGCCGGCGGCAGCCATGGCGAGTGCCGTCGCCTTGCCGATGCCGCGGGTCGAACCGGTGATCAGCGCCACCTTGCCGGAAAGGTCGAACATCGAATTTGCGGCAGTGGTCATAGCGTGGTTGCCTTCGCGTATAACGTCGGGGCGCGGTTCCCCGGCGGCTCCTTGTTAGCGGCTCGCTGGGTCGCCCGTCAACGGCGAAACCCGACGACCTTGGCGGTGCCATGGACCTGACGCTGAGTCCGCACGAGCTCGCATTCCAGTCCGAGGTGCGCGCCTTCATCCGCGACAACCTCCCCGCCGATATCAAGCGCAAGGTCGAGGACGGCTTGCGATTGGTTAAGGACGACATGGTGCGCTGGCAGAAACTGCTCGGCGTGCGCGGCTGGATGGCGCCGCATTGGCCGGAGAAGTACGGCGGCACCGGCTGGTCGCCGGTCGAGCGCTACCTGTTCGAGGAGGAGCTGGCCCTTGGTGGCTGCCCGCGGGTGGCGCCCTTCGGCATCAACATGGTCGGGCCGGTGATCATCGAGTTCGGCTCGGAGGCGCATAAACGGCGCTTCCTGCCGCGCATCCTGAGCAGCGACGACTGGTGGTGCCAGGGCTACTCGGAACCCGAGGCGGGCTCCGATCTGGCGGCCCTGAAGACCCGCGCCGAGACCGACGGCGACGATTATCTCGTGAACGGCGTCAAGACATGGACGACGTTCGCCCATTATGCTGACTGGATCTTTTGCCTAGTACGCACGGGCTCGAAGGCCAAGAAGCAGGAAGGCATCTCGTTTTTGCTGATTGATATGCGTGCCGACGGCATCGTCATTCGTCCGATCCGCACCTTCGATGGCGGCGACGAGATCAATGAGGTCTCGTTCACCGATGTCCGGGTGCCGAAGGACAACCTGATCGGCCGGGAGGGGCAGGGCTGGACCATCGCCAAGTTTCTGCTCGGCTACGAGCGCACCGGTATCGCCGGCGTCGCGCGCTCAAAGAAGCAGATGCAGCGGCTGAGGACAATCGCGGCGCGCGAGATGTGCGGCGGCCGGCCGCTGATCGAGGATCCGAAGTTCCGTGACAAGGTTGCGGCGGTGGAGATCGAGTTGATGGCGCTGGAATACACGAACTTGCGCATCGTCTCGGCGGAGAACGCCGGCCAGGCGCCGGGACCGGAATCGTCGCTGCTGAAATTCCGCGGCACCGAAATTCAGCAGGCAATCACCGAGCTGCTGCTCGAGGCCGTCGGCTACTACGCCTTGCCTTATGCCCCCGATGCGCTGGCCGATGGCTGGAACGAATCCCCCATCGGCCCCGAGTACGCCGCGCCTCTGGCGCCGCATTATTTCAACTGGCGTAAGGCGTCGATCTACGCCGGTACCAACGAGATCCAGAAGAACATCATCGCCAAGATGATCCTGGAGATGTGACGGGATTGGCGGCGATGGACTTCACCCTCAACGACGAGCAGAGGTTGCTGCAGGAGTCGGCCGAGCGCTACCTCGCCAAAGAATACCCGTTCGCTGTCCGTCGCCGACTGCTCGCCACCGACTTGGGTTTCAACCGCGAAACCTGGAAAGCCTTTGCCGACCTCGGTTGGCTCGGCATCGGAATTCCCGAAGAGTTCGGTGGCATCGGCGGCTCGGGCGTCGAGACGGCGGTGCTGATGGAGGCCTTCGGCGCGGTACTGGTTGGCGAGCCATATCTCGCCACCTGCGTGCTGGGTGTTGGCGTCGTCCGTCTCGCCAGCTCGCCAGTGCAAAAGAAGGTGCTGCTGCCCAAGGTGGCGACGGGCGATTTGCTGCTTGCCTTCGCCTTTGCCGAACCGGGTTCGCGCTACGAGCTGAGTCGCGTCGCCACCCGCGCCCGCAAGAACGGCTCGGGCTTCGTTCTCGACGGCCGAAAGGCGGTGGTCTTTGACGCGGCAGCCGCCGACACCTTCATCGTCGCCGCCCGCACCGCCGGCGGCGTCGCGGATAGCGACGGCATCACGCTGTTTTTGGTCGAGGCCGATGCCAAGGGGTTGACGCGCCGCGACTACCCGACCGTCGACGGGCGGCGCGCCTCCGAGGTGACGCTCAAGGGCGTCGCCGTCGACGCCGATGCGATCGTCGGTGCCGTGGACTCAGGGCTCCCGGTCATCGAATGGGTGATCGATCACGCTATCGCCGCCGTCACCGCCGAAGCGGTTGGCATTATGTCGGCGCTCAATCGTCAGACGCTGGAGTATTTGAAAACGCGGCGGCAGTTCGGACGACCGTTGGCCAATTTCCAGGTGCTGCAGCACCGCATGGTCGATATGTTTGCGGCCTGCGAGCTCTCGAAGTCCATGGCATACATGGCCGCCGTTCGCGCCGGTGACCGCGACGCCGACTCGCGTGCCAAGGCGGTGTCGGCAGCCAAGGTGCAGATCGGCAAGGCCGGCCGCTTCGTCGGCCAGCAGGCGGTACAACTGCACGGCGGCATGGGCATGACCGACGAGCTTCCGGTCGGCCACTATTTCAAGCGCCTGACCATGATCGACACCCTGTTTGGCGACGTCGACTTTCACTTGCGGCGCTTCGCTGGGGGGTGAGAGAGGGGGGTGACGCGGCTGGATGAAGGGAATGGTGCCGCCGGGAAGAATTGAACTTCCGACCCCGCCCTTACCAAGGGCGTGCTCTACCTCTGAGCTACGGCGGCCTATGTGGGAAGCGGCCGCACCATGCCACAGGGGCCGGCCCAGTGGCAAGCATGCCTTGACGCCGTTCAGGTCCCGGCCGCACCATGCGAAAGGCCGTTGATCCCGAGAGGCGGCAACAGATGACCGACGAACGGAAACCAGGGCCCAAGGACCTTCGCGTCCCAGCCGGCAAGAAGTACCCCGGCCGCGCCGAGCGGTTGACCAAGGAACTGCGTGGCAACCTCGCCAAGCGGCGGTTCCAGGCGCGCGCCCGCGGCAACCGCGGCTAGCGCCATCCGTCCGCGCGACCGAGTGTCATGACCGGAATTTCGCCACATTTGCCGTTCATTCCTTGAGGCATTCAGTCGGTTAGCCTACAAAGGCGCCGGCAATCGAAATCGACGCAAGCAGGCTCGGATAACTGCATGGACCGCATCCTGATTCGCGGCGGCCAACCGCTCCGTGGCACCATCCGCATCGGCGGCGCCAAGAACGCGGCGCTACCGCTGATGGCGGCGAGTCTGCTCACCAAGGACACGCTGTCGCTCTCGAATTTGCCGGATCTCGTCGACATTACAACCATGGCCAAGCTGCTCGGCGAGCTCGGTGTCGACGTTGCTCGCGACCCGAAGGCAAACGTCCCCGACGCTGGACAGGTGTTCCGGCTGACTGCCGGCGACATCATCAACACCACCGCGCCCTATGATCTGGTGCGGCGCATGCGGGCCTCGGTGCTGGTGTTGGGACCGCTGCTGGCGCGCCGGGGACGGGCGCGGGTATCGCTGCCGGGCGGCTGCGCCATCGGCACTCGCCCGGTCGATCTGCACCTGAAGGCTCTCCGCCAGCTCGGTGCCCGGATCGATCTTGCCGAAGGTTATATCGATGCCCACGCGGAGAACGGATTAATCGGCACTCATATCGTGTTCCCGATGGTCACCGTCGGCGGTACCGAGAACCTGCTAATGGCGGCATCGTTAGCCAAGGGCAGAACCGTACTGGCCAACGCCGCCCGCGAACCGGAAGTCACGGACCTCGCCCGGTGCCTGATCGCCATGGGCGCCAAGATCGAAGGCATCGGCACCGACACGCTCGTCGTCGACGGCGTATCCAGCCTTTCTGGCGCTTCCTACGCGGTGGTCCCCGACCGCATCGAGACCGGTACCTATGCCATCGCCGCCGCCATCACCGGCGGCGAGCTCATGCTCGAGGGCGCGCGCGCCGATCTGTCGCAGGCGGTGTTCAAGGTGCTGTCGAGCGCCGGCGTGGAGATCACGGAGAAAAACGGCGGCCTCTCGGTGGCGCACACCAACGGGCCGCTCGTCGGCGTCGACGTGATGACCGAACCTTATCCCGGCTTTCCTACCGACATGCAGGCGCAACTGATGGCGCTGATGGCGGTCTCCGGCGGCGCTTCGATGATTACCGAATCCATCTTCGAGAACCGTTTCATGCACGTGCCGGAGCTGTGCCGGATGGGCGCCGACATCAATGTCCACGGCGCCTCCGCCATCGTCCGCGGGGTGAAGAAGCTGTCCGGCGCGCAGGTTATGGCGACCGACCTCCGCGCGTCCGTGTCGCTTGTGCTGGCCGGACTGGCGGCGGAGGGGGAAACCGTGGTCAACCGGGTCTATCACTTGGACCGCGGCTACGAGCGCCTCGACGACAAGCTCAAGGCCTGCGGCGCCTCGGTCCAACGCATCGCCGGCTGAGCGCCCGCCTAAAGCCCCCCAGTCCATGGAAAGCTGGGGATTCCAGGGCCTTGGGCTGCCTTTGTTGCGACGCAAAACTGGCGAAACCGCCGAAAACCCTCTATGTATGCCCGCGCAATTGCCAACCCGACGGCCGCCCTGGCCCCGGAGGAGCCGATGCCAAGCGCCAACGAGAACCTGGTTCTGGCCCTACCCAAAGGGCGAATTCTCGAAGAGGTGATGCCCGTGGTACGCCGCGTCGGCATCCGGCCCGAGCCGGCATTCGACGAACCCGACGACAGGCGGCTCAGGTTTTCCACCAACGTCGACGGGCTCGACATCATCCGGGTGCGCAGCTTCGATGTCGCCACTTTCGTCGCTTTCGGCGCCGCGCACCTTGGCGTCGCCGGGAACGACGTGCTGATGGAGTTCGACTACCCGGAGATCTACGCGCCGGTGGACCTCGGCGTCGGCCGTTGCCGGCTGGTGGTGGCGGAACCGAAGGACATGGTCTCGACCGATGATCCCGGCACGTGGTCGAGCGTGCGCGTCGCCACCAAGTATCCGACCCTCACCAGCCAGCACTTTGCCCGTCGCGGCGTGCAGGCGGAGTGCATCAAGCTCAACGGCGCCCTGGAGCTGGCGCCGCAGCTTGGACTATGCCAGCGTATCGTCGACCTGGTGGCTACCGGCCGCACGCTGAAGGTCAATGGGCTGGTCGAGGTCGAGCGGATCGCCGACATCACGTCGCGGCTGGTAGTCAACCGCGCCGCCTGGAAAACCCGCTCCGACGAGATCGGCGGCTGGATCAAGAAATTCCGCGAGGCCGTCAATGGCAACGCGGATTGACGCCAGGGACAAGGGCTTCGAGGCCGCCTTCAGCCGACGTCAGAAAACGCGGCGACGAGGCGGTGATTGCGTACACCAAAAAATTCGACGGCTTCGACCTGACGCCGAAGACCATGCGCGTCACCACAAACGAAATCGCCACCGCCTGCAACCGGGTCAACAAGGACGTGCTGGCGGCACTCGAGTTTGCCGCCGGGCGGATTTCAGACTTCCATCGCCGGCAGTTGCCGCAGGGCCTCGACTTCACTGATGCGTCCGGGCTCAGGCTCGGCTACCGGTGGACGCCGATCGCCGCCGTCGGGCTCTACGTTCCGGGCGGCACCGCCACCTATCCATCGTCGGTGCTGATGAACGCGCTGCCGGGGAAAATCGCCGGCGTCGACCGCGTCGCCATGGTGGTACCGGCGCCCAAGGGCGAGATCAATCCGCTGGTGCTGGCCGCCGCGGCGATCGCCGGCGTCGACGAGGTGTACCGGATCGGTGGCGCCCAGGCGATCGGCGCGCTCGCCTACGGCACCAAGACCGTCGCCGCCGTCGACAAGATCATCGGCCCCGGCAACGCCTACGTCGCCGCCGCCAAGCGACGAGTGTTCGGCGCCGTCGGCATCGACATGATCGCCGGCCCGTCGGAAGTGCTGGTGCTCGCCGACGCCGCCAACGATCCGGCGTGGATTGCCGCCGACTTGCTGGCCCAGGCCGAGCACGACGAGGCGGCGCAAGCAATCCTGATCACCGACGACGGCGGCTTCGCCGACCGCGTTACGAAAGCGGTCGAGTCGCACCTGAAGACGCTACCACGCGCCGCTACCGCGGCCAAAAGCTGGCGCCACTTCGGCGCCGTCATCGTCGTCGGCAAGCTCGTGGACGCGCTGCCCCTGATCGACCGATTGGCGCCCGAACACCTGGAGATCGCCGTCGAGGAGCCCGAGCCGCTCGCCGCCGGGGTCCGGAACGCCGGCGCCATCTTCCTCGGCCGCTACGCGCCGGAAGCGGTGGGCGATTACGTCGCCGGCTCCAACCATGTGCTGCCGACGGCGCGCTCGGCGCGGTTCTCATCGGGGCTCGGCGTAATCGATTTCCTGAAGCGGACCTCGCTGATTGGCGGTGATGCCTCGACATTGGCCCGCATCGGTCCAGCCGCGATCACGCTCGCCA
>JACPJY010000120.1 GCA_016187325.1 Rhodospirillales bacterium
ATGTAGCTGATGCGGAAGGTCTTGGCGTTGACCACCTGGGCCTTGCCCTCGAGCTTCTCGGCCTGGTCCTTGGGCACGTCCCAGATCCAATCGACGCCCCCGGTCAACAGCTCGGCGATTTGGGTGTTCTTTTCCTTGATGGTGCGGAACACCAGGTTGCCGATCTTCGGCTTTTCCTTGGCGCCGGCGAAGTACTTGGCGTTCTTCGACATGATGATGCGATCGCCGGCGATCACTTTGTCGACCTTGTAGGGACCGGTGCCGACCGGTTGGAGGGCGCCGATGTCGCGCTTGTTGTCGATGCATTTGCCCTGCTTGGCGAGCTCGGCGATCTTCTTCTCCAGCTCGGCGTCCTTCTTGGCCTGATCGGACTTGATCATGCACGGCGCCTTATCGTAGTGCCCCTTGGGCATCATGAAGACGGCTTGGGCGAAGTACGCGAGCGCCGCCGGGAATGCCTCGTGCAGATCGATCCGCACCTTGTTGGGGCCGGTCTTCGTGGCGTTCTTCATCCACTTGACGTTCTGCCAGGTCAGCACGCCGTTGTCCTTGTTACTGACGTAGTTGACCGTGTACACCACGTCGTCGGCGCCGAACTTGACGCCGTTATGGAAAACCACATCGTCTCGGAGCTCGAACTCGATGCTAGTGGTATTCAGCCACTTGAAGCTCTTGGCCAGCAGCGGCTTGTACTCGCCGGACTTCGGGTCGCGGAACAACAGGCCGTCCCAAGCCGTGTTGCCGATGATCACCAGCTCGCGGGTGTTGTTGTAGTAGGGGTCGATGACGGCCTGATCGCGGTCCGTCGTCCACACCAGCGTGTCGTTGGCCTTGCCGGCCATGGCGTCGCCGCCGCCGACGGCTACCGCCAGGGCAAGTACAGGCAGACTCAAGGTAAATTGGTGTTTCATAGTGTCCTCCCTGGTTGTTATGATTGTTCGTTGCGGCATCGCGTCGTCGGGCGACGCCGGCGGCGTCTTGCGTGCGCGGCCACCTATTTCATTCCATCCATTGTTGGAATGCAAGCCGTCCGGCCGGTCCACCGGTCCTGGGAACGCCCGCGCCCGGGTGCCCGGCGACAGTGGCATGGCCCCTGGAGTATAAAAAGACGGAGGCCCAACCATGAACGACGCCAGATCCAACCTGCCGAAACTCGACGCCCAGGAGATCCTCGCCGGCATCCTGCGCTGGGTCGAGGTCGAGACACCGTCCCATGACGGCAAGGCCGTCAACCGCTTGGTCGACCGGGTGGAGCAGGCGATGGCGATGCTGGGCGCGAAAATGACCCGGACGCCCGGGCGCGACGGCTTCGGCGATATCCTCAAGGCGCGCACGCCGTGGGGCGGCGACGGACCCGGTATCCTAGTGCTGTCACACCTGGATACGGTCCATCCCACAGGCTCCATCGACGGTGTGCTCAAAGTGCGCCGCGACGGCGACAAAGTCTACGGTCCCGGAATCTACGACATGAAGGCGGGCGCCTATATCGCCCATTACGCGTTGCGCCACCTGGTGCGCGAGGGCAAGGAGACGACGTTGCCCATCACCTATCTTTACGTCCCGGAGGAGGAAATCGGCAGCCCGACGTCGCGAGCGCTGATCGAGGCGGAGGCGAAAAGAAGCAAATACGTGCTGGTGACCGAGCCGGCGCGAGAGGGCGGCAAGATCGTCACCGCGCGCAAGGGCGTCGCTCGCTTCTGTGTCGCCGTCAAGGGTCGGCCCGCCCACGCCGGCGCGCGCCATCAGGACGGCCGCAGCGCCATCAAGGAAATGGCGAGGCAAATCCTGCGCTTCGAGGCCTTGACCGATTACGATCGCGGCGTTACCGCCAGCGTCGGCATCGTACACGGCGGCACGGGAGTCAACGTGATTCCCGCCGAATGCAAGGCGGAGGTCGACATGCGGGTGCCGGACGCGGAGACGGCCGAGAGCGTCGTCGCCGAGGTGCTCGGCTTCCGGCCCTTCGATCCCGACTGCCAGTTGACGATCGAAGGCGGCGTTAACCGTCCGCCCTTTGAAAAGTTCGAAGGCATCCAGAAGCTCTTCGATCATGCCAAGGAACTGGCCGCCGAGATCGGCTTCGAGCTCCAGGACATGAAGACCGGTGGCGGCTCCGACGGCAACTTCACTGCCGCCCTCGGCGTACCGACCCTCGACGGCCTCGGCGCCGACGGCCACGGCGCCCACAGCTTCCACGAGCACATTCTCTACTCGTCCCTGATCGAGCGCACGCAGCTGATGATCCGGCTGTTTGAGACGTTGAAATAACTGTCGTCATGGCGGGTGAACGCCCGTCACGGCGGTCGTCGGCAAGGACCGCACCCACTTGTCGGCCTTGGACCTTTCAGGCAAGATGGCCGTAAGCGTCCCGACCTGCGAAAAACCCGGTCCGGGACGCATGTAAAAGCGACAAGAACGCGCTTTTCAAGCGTCCGCGGCCGTCGCCCGGCGCTCTCGGATGGGGGCCCATCGACCAAATCGACTTTGGGCGAGTGCCCCGGTGCCGACGGCGACGGGAGCGGCAGTCGTCAAGACAGGGAGCATAAAACATGAGTTTGCGTAAGCTTTTGACCGGCGTCGCGATCACAGTGGCGCTGTCGCTTTCTGGCACGGCATGGGCGAAGGAACTGAAGATCGGCCTGAATGCGGAGCCGTCCTCCATCGATCCCCATTACCACAACCTTTCCCCCAACAACTCGATGTCGACGCACATCTTCGGCAGCTTGATCGAGCAGGATGAAAAACAACGGCCGATACCAGGGCTTGCGGTGTCGTGGAAGCCGATCAACGACACCACGTGGGAGTTCAAGCTGCGCAAGGGCGTCAAGTTCCACGACGGCTCGCTGTTCACCGCCGACGACGTCATCTTCACGGTCGGGCGGGCGCCCAATGTCCCCAATTCCCCGTCGAGTTTCGGTACCTATCTGAAAGGCAAGAAGTTCGTCAAGATCGACGACCACACCATTCACGCGATAACCGAGAAACCCTATCCCTTGATGCCGGTCGACATCTCCACCATCTTCATCGTTTCCAAAAAAGCTGCCGAGAAAGCCACCACCGCAGACTATAATTCCGGCAAGGCGGCGATCGGCACCGGCCCCTACAAGTTCGTCGAATGGGTGCCCAACGACCGTCTCGTGCTCGTCCGCAATGAGAGCTATTACGGCAAAAAGCCGGAATGGGAGAAGGTCATCTTCAAGCCGATCAAGACCGGCCCCGCCCGCGTGGCGGCGCTGCTTGC
>JACPJY010000123.1 GCA_016187325.1 Rhodospirillales bacterium
TAGCCGCGACGGCCGCGACGACGCCCACGGCTTCTACGCCACCGCCGGCTACCGGCCGGCGGTCGGGCTCAGCCGCTACGACAAGCCGCTTGCCTCCGCCGGCTAGCGCCGGAAGGCGTGATGGCGCAATTTCTGATCCACCGGCTGTGGCCGTCGCTGCTGGTGCTCGGCTTGATGTCGTTCGTCGCCTATTCGCTGATCGGCCTGATGCCGGGCGATCCGGTCGATTTGATGATCACCGCCGATCCCAAGATCACCAGCGAGGATGCCGCCCGGCTGCGCCAGCTCTACGGCCTGGATAAGCCGATCGTCGAGCGCTACGGCAACTGGCTGATGGCGGCGCTCAACGGCGACTTCGGCTACTCGCGGCTGTTCGCCAAGCCGGTGATGGAGGCGCTGAAGCCGGCGCTCGCCAACACCGTGCTGCTGCTGGGGCTGAGCTTTGCCCTGGCGCTCGCCATCGCGCTGCCGGCCGGCATCATCGCCGCGACGCGGCCCTATTCGAAGCTCGACTACGCCGTCAACGCCTTCGCCTTCGCCGGCATCTCGGTGCCGTCGTTCTGGCTCGGGCTGATGCTGATCGTGGTGTTCGCGGTGCTGCTCGGCGTGCTGCCGGCCGGCGGCACCGGCGAGCTCGGCAAGGGCGGCGTCTGGGAAAACCTGAAATACCTGGTGCTGCCGGTGGCGACGCTGACCATCGCCAGCGTCGGCGGCCACGCCCGCTACATGCGCGCGGCAATGATCGAGACCCTGCGCCAGGACTACATCCGCACCGCCCGCGCCATCGGCGCCGGTGAAACCCGGGTGGTGCTGCACCATGCGCTCCGCAACGCGCTGATCCCGGTGGTCACCATCATCGCCCTCGATTTCGGCAACCTGTTCTCGGGTGCGCTGATCACCGAGACCATCTTCTCGTGGCCGGGCATGGGGCGGCTGATCTACGACTCGGTGATGGGCAACGACTTCAACCTGGCGCTGGTGGCGCTGTTGCTGGCGACGCTGCTGACGCTGGTCGGCAACTTCCTCGCCGACGTCGCCTATGTGGCCCTCGACCCGCGCATCTCGTTCCGCGAGGTGGAGCGATGACGACGCCGCTCCCCACCCCCACTCCCGCCCATGTCGGCGAGAGCCCGTGGCGGCTGTTGTGGCGGCGGTTCCTGCGCCACCGCATGGCGGTCGCCGGCGCCGGCGTGCTGGCGATGTTCGCGCTCGCCGCCCTGTCGGCGCCATTGGTCGAGGCACAACTCGGCGGCGCCGGCATGAGCGTCGATCTGCTGAGTCGTTTCCAGCCGCCGTCGGCGGCGCACCCGCTCGGCACCGACGAGCTCGGGCGCGATATATTAGTGCGGCTGCTCTATGGCGGCCGGGTGTCGCTGTTCGTCGGGCTGACGGCGGCGGTCGCCGCGGCATGCTTCGGCACCGTCGTCGGCCTGCTCGCCGGCTACCACGGCGGCCGATTCGATGCGTTCCTGATGCGCTTCACCGACGGCGTCATCGCGCTCCCCCTGCTGCCGCTGCTGATCGTGCTGGCGGCAATCGATCTCAATAAACTGGGCGTGCCGGCGGGCGTGGTGGCGTCCGAGCACGTCAGCCTGTATCGCATCGTCGCCATCGTGGCGCTGGTCGGCTGGACCACGGTTGCCCGGCTGGTGCGCGGCACGGCGTTGAGCTTGCGCGAGCGGCCGTTCGTGCGCGCCGCCGAGGCGCAAGGCGCGACCGCGTTCCGGATCATGAGCGTGCACATCCTGCCCAACCTGGCATCGCCGATCATCGTCGCCACCACGCTGTCGGTCGGCCACGTGATCCTGCTCGAGTCCGTGCTCAGCTTCCTCGGCCTCGGCATCCAGCCGCCGATCGCCAGCTGGGGCAACCTGCTCACCAACGCCCAGGATTTCATCTTGGACAGGCCGTTGCTCGGCTTCTATCCGGGGTTCCTGATCTTCGTCACCGTCATCGCGTTCAACTTCCTGGGCGACGGCCTGCAGGACGCGCTCGACCCGCGCGCCATCGAGCGGCGAAGGTGACGCTCGTCCCGAGCGCGGTTCGATCATGCGAGGGTCAGACCGCCGTGCTTGGCGAAGCGCCTGAAGACACGGTCCCGGCGCAGTTCCGCGAGATCGAGATCGAGGCGTACCTTACCCCTCAGACGGCGCAACTCCTGGGCAGCTTCCGCCGACGCCAGCAGGTCGAGGCCGAGGCGGACGGTCTCGGTGATCCCTTTCCCGGTCGCCAGCCGCGCGCGCCACAACAGGTCCGCCGGAACGCGTGCCGTGATTTTCCGTACCTTTCTCATGGGCAATGGATTGCCGAAAGCCCAGGCTATCGTCAATCCCTTTCCGCGACGCCCGCCGCGTCGACGGTTAACCCTTTCAACCATTGGTATGTGCTACCGTGACTATGCCTACCGCAAGATGGCAGGGAAAATGCTCTAACATGCCGAGAAGTCCGGTGACGGGACGCACATACGGCACAAAGATATGTCCCGCATGGAATGATCCACAATCCAACCGTCCTTGGCCGAGAAAGATATTCATTCCAAGGCAGAACTCCGAATCCGGAGGAGTCGCGAAATGACCAGCCCGCCGACATTGACGGAATCACTGACATTTGCCGATCTGGCAGCGGCTACCTACGCGGACATCGGACCGGCTATTGCCTCCCTACCTGCCGGTGCGTCACAAAAGGACGTCAACGACAAGGCGAAACTCGCGATTCTCGCGTACAACATAAACCCGCGCGCCATCGAGCGGTGGCGGTGAGGCTGCCGGTTAACCCATTCGGCCGCCGCTGCTTGTATACTGTCGCGGGGATCGAAGCGGACGCCAAAGGCGGTAGGCAGGTAAGGTCATGACCAAAATCACCCGGCTTTTCATCCTCTTAGCATTGGTTGGTGGAATCGCAACCGGCGGCGCCCTGCGGGCTACCGCCGACGACAAGGCGGCGGTGGCCCTGGTCGAGGCGGTGGAGAACGCCGCCAACGCCGGCGTCGGGTTCATGGACTACGTCTATCCCGGCAAGGTGATCGAGCTCGGATCCGGCGGCAAGCTGGCGCTGTCCTACTTCGACACGTGTTTGACCGAGACCATCGCCGGCGGCCGGGTCACCGTGGCCAAGGGTGCCAGCGATGTCGCCGGCGGCCAGGTCAGCGCCAAAAAGTTCCCGTGTCAGCGGGCGCGGATGGTGGTCACCGCCGAGACCGGCGAAGCCGGCGCCACGGTCAGCCGCGTCACCCCGTTCGCCGGCCAGGACTGGGCCGAGTTCACGGTCAAGACGCCGGAGCCGGTGTTCAAATGGCGGGCGGCAGCCGGCGCCACAGCGCTCAAGGTCATGGACATGGACGCCGAGCCGCCGAAGCTCATTTGGCAAGGCCAGGTCGAGGGCGGCCATTTCGCCTACCCGGCCGACGCGCCCAAGCTCAAGGTCGGCGTGCCTTACCAGATCCAGGTGTCGCCACCAGGGGTATCGACCATCGTCGCCATGTTCTCCGTCGATCCCGACCTCGACGTGCCGGACACGGTGATGGCCCGGGTCGTCCTGCTCGGACGTTGACGCGGTCGCCGGCGCGCGTTGCCACAGTCCCTGCCCCCGACCATCGACGACACAGGCCCGCAGCGGCGGACCTGGCGCCGTCGCTGGGCTTTGGCGTTGGCGAACGGCCTCGTCCTCGGCGTCGCCGCCGCCGGGCCATGGGCCGACGGCGTCCACCGGCTCGGTATCGACTTGCTGCTGCCGGTCCGCCACCTGGTGTTCGGCCCGCTGTATCCGGCCGCCGAGTCGCCGACCGTCGTCGTCGCCATCGACGAGGAGACCTATCGGACGCCGCCGTTCTCGGAGACGCCGCGGGTGGCGTGGACGCCGATGCTGGCGAAGGTCCTGGCCGCCATCGACGCCGCCGGCGCCCGCGTCGTCGGCCTCGATCTCATCTACCCGACGAGCCTGGATAAACCGGGACTGCTGCCCGGCTACGACAAGCCGCTGCTGCTGGCGCTCCACAAGGCAGGACGGGCTGGACGCTTGGTGCTCGGCGAGGTGCGGTTGTCGCAGCAGTCGATCGTGCCCTACAAGGGACAACAGATCGCCGCCGGCGGCCCGGACAACATCCGATCGCTCAATTTGCTGCTGGATACCGACAACGTGGTGCGCCGCCACCCGGCGAGCTTCACCGACGAGGCTGGCGGCCGCGTCCGCTCGTTCGCCGCCGAGCTGGCGGGCCGCGCCGGCGCAAAGGTAGGCGGCGAGTTCCTGATTAACTACAACACCGGCGCCGACGACATCCCGACCTACAGTCTCGCCGACCTCCACGCCTGCGTCGAAGGCGGCGGCGCGGAGTATTTTCGCCGCCATTTTGCCGGCAAGGTGGTGATCGTCGGCTCCGCCCTCGACGTTGAGGACCGGCGCTTCCCGGCCAAGCGCTTCGCCGCCGGCGGCGCCGACGCGCGCCCTCCCGAACGCTGCCGCATCGCCTTCGACCCGCGACGCTTCGGCCAGTTGATCGGCCGGCAGTCGATCCCCGGGGCGCTGATCCATGCCGCCGCCGTCAACACCCTGATCCGGGGCGACGCGCTGGTCATGCTCGATCGCGCCGGCACCTTCGCCGTCACCGCCGCCAGCGCCGCCGTGCTCGGCCTTTTGTTCTTCCTGCTGGCGCCGGCGGCCGGTCTGCTCGCCGGCCTCGGCGTGCTCGCCGTGGAGGGCGGCATCGCGGCGGCCGCGTTCCGCCACGGCACCGTGGCGCCGATCATCGCGCTGACGCTCGAGGCGGCGTTCGTGTTCGCCGTGGTCTATGCCTACCGCTTCGTGGTCGAGGACCGCATCAAGCGGCGGATCAAGCACGCCTTCGGCCGCTACCTGGCGCCGAGCCTGGTCGAACGCCTGGCGGAAGGCGAGGAAAGCCTCCGGCTCGGCGGCGAGAGCCGGCGGGTGACGATCATGTTCACCGACATCGCCGGTTACACGACATTGTCGGAAGGCCTGCGCAGCAGACCCGAGCAACTGGTCGACGTCCTCAATCGCTATTTCACCGTCCTCACCGGCGTCGTCGAACGCCACCAGGGCTACGTCGTCAGCTTCATGGGCGACGCCATCATGGGCCTGTGGGGGGCGCCGGCCAGCGACCCCACCGCCGAGCGTCATGCCGTGGCGGCGGCGCTGGAGGCCCTCGCCGCCCTCGACGAGTTCAACCGCCGCGTGGTGCAAGGAGAATACGGCCTCGCGGGCATCGGCACCCGGTTCGGCATCAACACCGGCCCGGCGGTGGTCGGCAACACCGGCTCGGCGAGCCGGCTCAACTACACCGCCACCGGCGACACCACCAACCTGGCGGCGCGCCTGGAAAGCGCCAACAAGCTCTACGGCACGCGGCTGATCGTCAGCGCCGAGACCGCCCGCGGCCTCGACGGCACGTTCGTGCTGCGCCGCATCGACCGGCTGGTGGTCAAGGGTAAGTCGGAGCCGATCGAGGTGTTCGAGGTGGTCGGCTACCGCGACCGGGTCGGCGCCGACCGGCTGGCCCGGATCGCCGATTTCGAGGCCGCCCTCGAGCTCTACGGCAAGCGCCGGTTCGCGGCGGCGAAGGCCGTTTTCGAGCGGCTGGCTGTGGATGACGAAGCGGCAAAGGTATATGTTGATCGCTGCACCCACTACCAGTCTGAACCGCCCTCGGACGACTGGGACGGCAGCTTCGTTTCGAAGACCAAGTAGCGATGGAGGATGTACCCATGACCACCGATCGCCCCGGCTTTCACGCTTACCGGAAAACGACCACCCGGCGCCGCGTCGTGGCCGGGCTGGCCGGCGCCGCGGCCGCCGCCGTGGCCGCGCCGGCGCTGGCGCAGTTCAGCTTCAGCTTCGGCGGCGGTGGCGACAAGTCCTCGACGCCGATGATCGACCTCAACAAGATATTCGACATGTTCGGGGCCGTGACCTTGGGCGAGAAGGACGAAATCCTGCTCGGCAACCAGCTCTACGGCAAGCTGATCGACCGCAACGGCGGCGCCTATGCCAACCGCCGCGTGCAAAGCGCCACCCAGCGCTTCGCCGAGGACCTGCTGAAGACCACCAAGCGGCCGAACCTGCCGTGGGAAATCACCGTCGTCGACGACAACACGATCAACGCCTGGGCGTTGCCGGGCGGCAAGATCGCCGTCAACAAGGGATTGCTCCGCTACGCCGCGGACGAGGCCGAGCTCGCCGCCGTGATCAGCCACGAGGTCGGACACGCCGAGCTGGCGCACGGCCTCGGCATGATGAAGACCGAGCGTTTCAGCGCCGGCTTCTCCGAGGTCGCGAAGGGAGCGCTGGCGGCGGCGCTGAAGGATTCAGGGGGCCTCGACAACAACCTGGTCGGCATGATGAGCGGCGTCGTCATGGGCATGGTGCAAACCGGCTATTCCCGCGAGTACGAGGACGAAGCCGACCGCCATATCCTGAACGTGTTCGAGCAGACCGGTCACGACCCGGCGAAAGCGGCGAACTTCTTCAAGACGTTGCTGCAGGTGACACCACCGAATACCGAGGGCACGACGTCCTTGTTCTCGACCCATCCGGGAACCAGGGAACGCATCGACAAGATCGAGACCGCGGCAAGGGGCAAGGCGAGCCCGGCGGCGGCGCCGCACGCCCAGGAATTCGCGGCCATCAAGCACACCTTCCCGACCCGCAGCCGGTTCCGTCGCGACGGCGGCGGTGGAACCTACACCACCGCCGGTAAATCCGCCGCAAGCCAGTAGACGTACCGTCGCCGCCTAATGCGACATCAGCACCGGCACCGTCATGTGGTTCAGGATATGGTCGGTGACGCCGCCCAGCACGATCTCGCGCCAGCGCGCATGGCCGTAAGCGCCCATGACGATCAGGTCGACGCCCTTGTCGGCGGCGCGGGACAGCAGCATGTCGCCGACCTCGAGATCACATTGCACATGGTCGGCTTCGGCCTTGACGCCGTGGCGGGCCAGGTGCGCCGCCATGTCGGCGCCCGGCAGATCGCCGATGCCACGCGTCGTGGTCATCGGGTTGACGACCATGACGGTAACCGCCTTCGCCGCCTTCAGGAACGGCATCGCGTCGTGGACGGCGCGGGTGGCGGTGGCGCTGGCGTCCCAGGCGATCATCACGTTGCGGCCGATCACCGGGTACTTGCCGACGTACGGCACCACGAGGGTCGGCCGGCCGCAGGTCATGATCACGTCGTCGGGCATGTTACGGTCGCCGGGCAACAGAATGTCCTCGGGATTACCCTGCCCGACCACGACCAGGTCGAAATAGCGCGCCTGCAGGCTGATCACGTCCAGCGAGTCGCCCTCGATCGAGCGCCACTCGGTCTTGACACCGGACGATTCGGTGGCGGCCTTGAACGTCTTGGCGGCCTCGGACGCGATGCGTTTCAGATCCCTCGCTTGGGCCTCCAGGATCTCGGGGCTGATCTGCGCCTCCGCATATTGCGGAATGTAGGGCGTGGCGCGGACGAACAATCCGGTCAGCCGGGAGTCGAACGCCTTGGCCAGGTTGATCGCCGCGGCCAGGCGCGCCTTGCACGGCTCGAGCGTGTCGACGTGAACGAGGATGTCCTTGTAGGTCATGGCTAGCCTCCTTTGCCGGCGATCTAGCATGGCCATTGGAGCGCCATTCCGCCGATCGGCCCATGACCGCGATCAAGCCGCTCGGCAGGCCCGGCGGCCTTCGATGTAGGTTTGTGGATAATTCGCGAATTACCCGGCTATGTCTGGGGATGATTTATTTTTATTTTTGAATAACAAGGACTTACTATGAGGATGATTTATCCCCAGGCGGTCCCTGGCGGGCCTCCGCCGGGCCCCCGGGGGATGTTACCGGGCGCACCATCGGCAGTTCCTCGCGCCCGAGGTCCGGCTCGCCGACATGGGCGAGGATCGTAGCGCGCACCGCATCGCGCAGTCGCACCGCCCGCGACCAGGTGCTGGCCCCGGCTTCGCCTTCCGCCGCCGGCGGCGGGGCGACCGGTTTGCCGATGACCACGGTGATGGCGCCCGGGCGCGGGAACCACGAGCCGTCGCGCAGCATCGAGCGGGTGCCGCGGATCGCCACCGGCACTACCGGCGCTTCCGCTTCCACCGCCGTCACGAAAGCACCCATGTGGAACGGCAGCAGCCCGGGCATCCGCGTCAGCGTACCTTCGGCGAAGAACAGCGGTGAGCGGCCCACGCGGACGCGGCGCGACACCCGCTTGGCATCCTCGAGCCCTTTCTGGCGGTCGAACCGCTCGACGTATTCCGTCTCCATGCGGTCGAGGATGACGCGAACGAAGAAATTGTTCCTGAGCTCGATCTTGGAAACGAAGCCGACCGGCCGCGGCAGTGCGGCGCCGAGCGCCATGAAATCCAGGTAGCTGGCGTGGTTGGAGACGAACACCGCCGCCTTCCCGGGCAGCGGCAGGTTGTCGGCACCCTCGACCGTGAACCGCGTCCCGGTCAGCCGCATCAGCAGCCGCGCGCCGGCGCCGAACAACGCCCACCGCCACGTGAGCGACGGCACCACCGGGGCGAGGCACCACAGCGTCGTTGCGATCACCGCGATCACGCCCCATGCGTAGACGGCGAACAATGCCGCGCCGGCGCCGCGTAGCGCGCGCCGCGCCTGCGGGACGATGGCGGCCAGCGCCATCCGCGTCACCTGCAGCCAGACGGCGCTTTGCGGCTTTCCGATCAGCCCGCGGTCGTAAAGCTCGCGACAGGCGGCGCGGCGGACCTTGCCGCTCGACGTCTTAAGCACGGTGCGCGGCGGCGCCAGCACCACGTCGTCGGGCGGCGCGCCCACCAGATCGACGGCGAGGGCGTTGATCTCGGCGCGCAGCCGTTCCAGATGCTCCGGCTGCCGCATGCGGGTCTCGGCCAGCACCACCAGCCGCTCGGTCCCCGATTCCGGATCGGCGCTGCCGAACACCGCTACCGCGCCCTTGCGCAGGCCGTCGAGGTCGCCGACGGCGTCCTCGAATTCCACTGGATAGATGTTGCGGCCGGCGCGGATGATGATGTCCTTCGAGCGGCCGGTGATGTGCACGTCGCCGCCGGCGATGTAGGCGAGGTCGCCGGAGTTCAACCACACGCCGTCGAACAACTCGGCCGTCGCCTGGGGATTGCGGAAATAGCCGCTGGTGGTCGACGGCCCGCGGAACTGCAGCCGGCCTTCCTGACGCTCCGGCAACTCGCGGCCGGCGCCGTCGACGACGCGGATCTGATGGCCGCGCAGCGGCCGGCCGCAGGCGACGAAGGCGAGGGCGTGGGCGTCGGCCGGCTCGGCCAGGCCCGAGTTCATGAACACCTCACGCTTCACCCGGTCGACCAGCGGGCCGCGCCCCATTGGCGGGAATGCCAGGCCGACCGAGCACTCGGCGAGACCGTACACCGGCATTATCGCCTCGGCGCGGAAGCCATAGCGTCGGAAGCGCCGGGCGAAGCGCGTCAGCGTTTCCGGGTTGACCGCCTCGGCGCCGTTGAACGCGCGCCGCCACGTGCTCAGGTCCAGACCCTCGATGTCGGCGTCGGCGACGCGGCGCAGACAGAACTCGTAGGCGAAGTTGGGGGCCGCCGAGAAGGTGCCGCGATGGCGATGGATTGCCCAAAGCCATCGTTGCGGGCGCGATAGGAACGCCAGCGGCGACATGATCACTAGCGGGATGGCGTAATGCAGGTTGCCGAGCCACGCCCCGATCAGGCCCATGTCGTGATACAACGGCAGCCAACTGACGAACACCTCGTCATTCTGCAAGTCCAGCGCGTCGCCCATGGCCCGGATGTTGGCCAGCAGGTTGGCGTGGGTCAGCACCACGCCCTTCGGGTTGCCGGTGCTGCCCGAGGTATACTGCAGGAACGCGGTGTCGGTGGGCCGCACCGCGGGCGGGGTGAACGCGCCCCCGCGCGCCATCAATTCCTCGACTGTCACCACTTCGTGGAGCGTCTCCGTCCGCGCCCTCAAGAACCCGCCGAGGCGCTTCGCCTCCGGCACGGTGATCATCATCCGGCCCTGGCAGTTGGCGACGATACCGGCGTGGCGGTTGAGGTGATCCTCGATCTGGGTCGGCCGCGCCGGCGGATAGATCGGCACCGGCACGCCGCCGGCGAGCAGGATGCCGAAGAAGGTGAAGAAGTAGTCGCGCCCCGTCGGCAGCATGATGACCACCGACTGGCCGGGCTGGAAGTCGCCTTGTTGCAGGCCGCGCGCCACTTTCTCGGCACCTTCCTTCAGCGCCCTGAAAGTGATGGCGTCGCCGTCGCCGTCGTCACTGTAAAGCCGGATATGGAGGCGGTCGGGATGGGTCCGCACGTGCCAGTCGAGCACCTCGGTGAGGGTGCCGGCGGACAGCGGTATCGACGCGGCACCCGCCGGCTCCGCACGTTCGAGCCGGGTTTCCGCGATCGGGCGTGCCACCGCCGCGGCGGTTGGGGCGCCGCCGCCGTGGGCCGCCGTTACCGCGCGCAGAAGGTCCCGCGGCGTGTCGACGGCGGCGAATGCCTGTTCCGGCAAGGTGATCGCGAACGCGCGCTCGATGCGCACCAGCAACTCGACCCGGCCGAGGCTGTCGAAGCCGAGCTCCTTGTCGAGCACGCTGTCGAGGCCGACCGACGCATCGGCCAGGTGCGGATGCAGCTCGGCCGCCACCTCGCGCACCACCGCGAGCAACCGCGCCGCCATCTCGGCGGAGTCTCGGGTATGGTCGCCGTTGCTGACGTGTTCGCTCATCGTCGCCGGCTCCACTCTTCGAAGATAGAA
>JACPJY010000124.1 GCA_016187325.1 Rhodospirillales bacterium
TTCCGGCCGTTGATCCTGGAGAACGCGGAAGCGGCGGTCCGCGACGAGGAGGACTGCCTGCAGTTCCAGGTGCTGACGGCCGAGGGCGATCCCGACACTTATTTCTTCTATGAGGTCTATAGCGACGCTGCCGCGCTCGACCGCCACCGCGAAACCCCGCATTACAAGAAATACATGGCGGCCGCCGGGCCGATGATCGCCGAGCGCTCGATCCAGCGTTGCACCCTGATCAAGGAGTAGCGGCTAAGGCTCGACCACCAGGGCGCCGGCGATCTTGCGGCTTTCCAGGTCCTTGTGGGCCTTGACCATGTCCTTGAGCTTGTAGCGGCCAGCGACCGGGACCTCGACCGTGCCCTCGCGCAGTACCTTGAAGAAGGCGTTTGACGCCGCCTCCAGGTCCGAGCGGCTGGCGATGTAGGTGGCCAGCGTCGGCCGGGTGACGGTCAACGACTTCTTGTGCAGGCGCTGCAGCGGGAACGGCTCCACCGGCCCCGAGGCGGTGCCGTAGTTGATGGCGTGGCCCATTGGGCTCAGGCAGTCGAGCGAGCCCATGAACGTCGTCTTGCCGACCGAATCGTAGACCACCGGCACGCCCTTGCCCTCGGTGATCTCCATCACCTTTTCGACCCAGTTGCCCTTGGTGTAGACGAGCGGGAAGTCGCAGCCCAGCTTCGCCACCAGCTTGGCCTTGGCGTCGGAGCCGACGGTGCCGATGATGTTGGCGCCAAGCGCCTTACCCCACTGCACCATGATTTGGCCGACGCCGCCGGCAGCGGCGTGGATCAGGATCATCTCGCCCTCCTGCACCTTGTGCAGCCGGCGCAGCAGGTAGTTGGCGGTCAGTCCGCGCAGATAAGCCGCAGCCGCCAGATCGTCGGAGATGTCGCGCGGCAGCTTGATCATCCGCGACGCCGGCGCCGTCCGCATCTCGGCATACGAGCCGCGCAGCCCGGTGTAGGTGATCCGATCGCCTTTCTTGAGGCCGTTGACGCCGGCGCCGAGCTTCTCGACCACGCCGACGCCCTGCACCCCGAGCACGCACGGCAACGGCGGGTTTTCGCCGAGCTGGTTGGAGCGGTGGTAAGTATCGACGAAGTTGAGGCCGATCGCGGTATGGCGGATCAGCACCTCGTCCTTGCCGGGATTGGCGACGTCCATGTCCTCGTATTTGAGGACTTCCGGGCCGCCGAACTTGTGAATGCGCACGACCTTGGTCTTGGCCATCGTTTCCTCCCTGGCCCCTGCCGCTAGGGCGCCGCCGGCGGCGGGGCGTTGGACTGTCGTCTCGGTTGCCACTGTTGTAGGGGTAAACCGGGCGGCTGGTAAATGCCCTCCCTGGGGCGGCCGGATTCCCGGCCACCGCCCGCCCTGAAATCAGAACAAAAAGAACAAGTTGTCGCCGCCCGGCCGTTTATTGCCGGCGGCGGGTGTCAGTGCCTGCCGCCGGAATGGGGATGGCGGTCGCCGCCGCCGTCTTGCCCGGCGTGGTGGCCGCGCAGCCGCCGATAGAGGTGGCGCTGTTCAGGCGTCAGGATCGGCGCCGTCTCCAGATGCGCCGCCAGATGGATGCGGCGCAGCCGGTCGCGCAACTGCCCCGTTTCCGCCACCCGCTCGGCCAGCGTGTCGCCGTCGATGCGGCCGGAGCGGAACGCCCGGTCGAGGGCGCGCTCGGCCTCGACATAGGCGGCGCCGGCCCGACGCGCCTCGGCGTTCATGCTCGCGAACACCGCCGCCACGACAGCCCGCTGCTTGTCGTCGAGCCCGAGCTCGCTCGCCAGGTCGAGGACGTGACGCGGTCCGGGATAGCCGTTGAGCTCGGCCGGCCTGGCCAAGCCCCAGCCGCCGCCGGCCATCAGCTCGGCGACGTCGTCGGCGGTCAGGGTGGTGATGTCGCGTTTCTGCTCGCCGGCATAGGGGCCGGCGGCCGGCGCGTCCGCCGCAGAGAGAGCGGCCGCGAGGACGAAGACAAGGACGAGAGCGGGATAGGACTTGTTCATGGGCAAGACTCATAAGTCTGACGAATGGCGTGGTTGAAACGGGCGGCGATCATATAGACGCAAATCGGTCGCCGCAAA
>JACPJY010000150.1 GCA_016187325.1 Rhodospirillales bacterium
GCCGGCGCATCTCGCGCAAATTCGCCCGCTGCCAGGCATCGAGCCCGTCGACGGCGTCGGCGGCGGCCAACAGCTCGCCGGTTTCCGGCGCCGTCAGCATGGCGTGGCGCACCGCCTTCAGTTCCGCCAGTTGCTCGCCGCGGGCCTGGGCGCCGCCGCGCGGCATCACTGCCGCCAAGTCCCAGTGCAGCACCGCCTCCGCTTCGGCCAATGCCGAAAGCCGCTTGAAGCGCTTCTCCAATTGCTGATAAGGCGTGGCGATCACGGCACCAAATAAAGGTTTTTCAAGGGGTTGTAATCAAGCCGGCTGTCCCGGGGACGGTGTGAAGATAAGGCTTGCCCACGGCTTCGGCAATTATCGGCCAGTCGCTTGACTGTAATGTTATAACATATCAATATTTACGAAGAATGGCAGACCGACCAATGGCCGGCGCCGCCTGCCGACCTCGAACTTGGATTAGATTTGCCATGCCCGTCATCGCCCGTACGCTCCCCACGTTCCTGGCCACCGCTATCGTCGCCATCGGACTTTGTTTCGCCTCGCCGGCAACCGCTTCGGCCGCGACCGCCGGCCCGGACGTGGTCGCCAGCATCGCCCCGGTGCATTCGTTGGTGGCGAAGGTGATGGCCGGCGTCGGCGACCCCCGGCTTCTGGTGGCCGGTGGGCTTTCGCCACATACCTACGCGCTGAAGCCATCCGATGCGAAGGCACTCGCCAAGGCGCGGGCGGTGTTCTGGATCGGCCCCGAGCTCGAACGGTTTCTCGAAAAACCGCTTTCCGCGCTGGCCGGCGACGTGCGGGTTGTTCGTCTCGGCAAGGCGGAGGGCGTTCGCATGCTACCGGCGCGCAAGGCGGGTGCCTGGGCCGAGGCCGCCCATGACGACGGGGACAAGCATGGGCACGACGATGACGACGAGGTCGACGCGCACCTGTGGCTGGATCCGCGCAACGCCGCCCGCATAGTCGACGCCGTGGTTGCCGGATTGAGCGGGACCGACCCCGCAAACGCCGCCCGTTACCAGGCAAACGGTGAAAGGACGCTCGCCGCCTTGCGGGGGCTGGAGAGCGAAATCCGCGCCACGCTCAAGCCGGTCGCCGGGGTTCCCTATCTGGTGTTTCACGACGCCTTTCAATATTTCGAGGCACGCTTCGGCCTGACGGCAGTAGGGGCGGTCTCCGTCGGCGCCGAGCGGTCGCCGGGGGCGCGCCGCATCACCGAGCTGCGGCAGCGGATTCGCGACCAGGGCGCCGTCTGCATGTTCACCCAACCGCAGTTCGAGCCAGCGTTGGCGAAGACCTTGATCGAAGGCACCGGCGCGCGGATCGGCACGCTCGATGACCTGGGCACCGGACTCGATCCGGGACCGGGGCTGTATGACGAGTTACTGCGATCGCTGGCGCGGTCGCTGGTCGGCTGTCTCAAACCGGCGTCAGGGTGACTAGAAGACCGGATAGAACAGCAGCCGGTCGGCGAGCAGCGCGACGTAGATCAGGAATAGATAGAAAATCGAGAAGAAGAACATCGGCCGTGCCCGGCTAGCGTCATCGTCCTTCCACACCCGCCACGCGTGGCCGGCAAAGCCTATGCCGAGCGCGACGGCGGCGGCGCCATAAAGGGCGCCCGACATGCCGATGGCGACCGGCAGCAGGCTCGCCGGGATCAGCAACGCCGTATAAACGAGCATCAGCCGCTTGGTCCCGCGCTCGCCGGCGATCACCGGCATCATCGGCACACCGGCGGCCTCGTAGTCGCCGCGCCGGAACAACGCCAACGCCCACGAATGCGGCGGCGTCCATAGAAAGATGATCGCGAACAGCACCAACGCGCCGAGACCGACATCGCCGGTGACAGCGGCCCAGCCGATCACCGGCGGCAACGCCCCGGATACCCCGCCGATGACGATGTTCTGCGGCGTGCGGCGCTTCAGCCACACGGTGTAGATGAACACGTAATAAAGAATCGTCGTTGCCAAAAGCACCGCCGCCACGACGTTGACCAACCACGTCATCGCCGCCACTGAGGCGACCGCCAGCGCGACGCCGAACGCCAACGCCTCGCCGGCGCCGAGTCGACCCGCTGGCAGCGGCCGGTTCATGGTCCGGCGCATGATCTGGTCGATGTCGCGGTCGTACCACATGTTGATGGCGCCGGCGGCGCCGGCGCCGAGCGCGATGCAGACCACCGCCGCGATCATGGTCATCGGGTCATGCTTGCCCGGGGCCATGGCCAAGCCGACGACGCCGGTGAACACTACCAACGACATCACCCGCGGCTTCAGCAGCAACGCGTAATCGGCGACGCGGAACCGCGGCGCCGACGCCGGCGCATCGGTCGTGGATCGGCTGGGATCGGAAAGCTTCTCTGACGTGGCGGTCGCCTCGCTGGTCACGCGTCGACCTCGTCGGTTCGCAATTGTTCACGCGGGAATGCCGCCTTTTTATACGGCAACGCCACCGCGGCGGCCAGACCTTAGAGTCGTTTCAACAACGCCTTGGACACCAAGACAATGAACATCACGCCGCCGACCACGGCAATTACCGCGCCGACGCCCAGAAGATAGAGCCCGGCAGTGGCCGCGAGCCCTTCGAGGCCTTCGGCTGCGACAGTCTTCCTCGGCGCCCCGTAGCCGCCGGCCCAGAACAGGCCAAGCGCGTGCGAAAGCTGGCCCGCTCCGTAAAGCCAGATCGACCACATAAGCGCTTTGCCGGCGGCGAGGGCACGATCGAGAAGCGGCAGGAAGAGGCCGAAGAACAAACCCATCAACGCCAGATTGATGCCGCCGATGACGCCGTGATAATGCGCGGGCGTGCGGGTGTCGGCACCATCGACGAAAAGCCCGAGCACGCCGCCGACAGCAAACACCACCATCGACAACACCAAGCAGTGGAACACCGGCTCCGTCCACGGCAGGCGTTCGGCGGTGGCACGCCGCAACGTTGCCGCGGCGCCGGCGGCAACCAGCAGCACCGGCGGTGCCAACAGGAATTGCAGGTCGGTGAAGACCTGCTTCTGTTCGCCCGAAAACGGCTCCAGGAAGACGTAGAGGAACGGTGCCGGCAGAGCGGCCAGCACCAACAGCACCAACGCTGCCGTCATCAAGCGTGGATGCAGCAGCGGCCGGCCGAGGGTCAGACCGCCGAGCACGTACCAAGCACCGAGCATCAGGCCGAGATTAACGAACTGCAAAACGTGGCCGCCGCCCCAGAACAGGTCTTCGTTGAATGCGACGGTAACCGGTGCGCCGTCGCCGGCGGCGAGCTTCAGCCACGCCAGCGCGAAGCACGCCAGCGCCAGCAGGTAAACGAGACCGGCGGCGCCGGCCGACAACGACACCGGCTCCAACGGACCGCGGCGCCCGGGCAAATTCGCGAACAGTCGGATTACCGTCAACGCCACGCCGCCGGCAAGCACCGCCAAGCCGCCGTAATAAAGCGGGTCGATAATCACCGGCACATAGTTGTTGAGCGATGGCTCGCCACGATCGAGCCACGCCGGCACGAACAACATCACGGTCGCTACGGCGGTGCCGACGATGGCCGCCGCTCCGAGCCAGCGCCAGCGTGGTCGGCCAGCGGAAAGGCGCAGCGTTGCCAGCGTCGTCGTCGCGCCGAGCACGCTCAGCAGCCAAACCACGAATGACAGCACGACGTGAATGACCAAGCCCTTTTGGAAGAAGCCGACCGGCCACGGGAAGAGCTGGGCGGCGCCAGGGACGCGGCTCAACGCCAACAGCAGTGCAAACCCGCCGGCGACGGCGAGCGAAAGCATCGCCAACGCCGACCAGCCGCGAATCTCGCGACGTGCCGCAGTGGAAGTGGTGACCTCAGCGATTCCGGCGTAAAGACTCCAGCGTTGTTTCTGAGCGGGCGTGAAACGCACGCCGTCCGAAGACGCGTCCCGGGCGTGGTCAGACGGGGACATGCGGATAAAGATGCACCGCCATCACGTAGACGACAACGCCGGAGACACCGACGTACATCCACAGCGGCCAGGTCCAGCGGGCCAATCGGCGGTGCTCCGCGAAGCGGCCCTTGAGCGCGCGATACAACGTCGCCGGCACCAGCGGCACGATGGAGATGGCACCAAGGATGTGGGCGCCGAGCAGCGTGAAATAGACTGGCCGGATCAGTCCCTCGCCACCGAACCGGGCAAACCCGGAATTCGCCTTGTAGATAACGTAGACGACTAGGAATAGGGCCGAGATGACCAGAGCCGAAATCATCGCCCAGCGATGCCGCCGCCGGTCGCCCATGCGGATGAATCGGTATCCGACGCCGAGGCATACCACGGAAGCGCCATTGAGAGCCGCAATCACGTGCGTCAGGTCCTGGACGTCCGGCATGCGCGGTCCTTGGATGGGCGACTTTGCCGATTTTGGTCGGCGGTTAGCGGTTAGGAGAACTTGAGAATCACGGAGGCGTACATGAATAACGCGCTGGCGAGGAGAATCGCGCCCAAAATCCACTTGTTCATGGTCATGGTCCCCGTTCCGTTCGTCCGCCGCCCGATCACGCCACTTCTTAGCCGCCCCGGTGGCACGCGGCAATGACGCCGTGCACCTCGCCGACGCCAATGCGCCGGAACGACGCCACGCGCCGCGCCCCGGGCCCGGAAATTTTTCGTGAAATTCCGGACCGGAGCAGTCATTGACGGCGATTAATATATCTTCATGTTAATGAGAATTAGTATTAAAAACGGACTCTTGCCTGACGGCGGGCTGACGGATAGAAAGAAGCCCGGGATCGGGAGATCCCCGACTTTCGTGGCATCATTGGGATGTATGGAATGCTGAAAACGATGAGGTTTCTGGCGCCGGCTGCGGCGCTTGGCGGCGTATTCACGGCCCGTGACGCCCTGGCCGGTCAGGGATTGCCGAAACCCTGGCAGATGTGGTTCCAGGAGCCCGCCTCGCCGGTGATGGAACGGATCATGGAATTCCACGACCTGGTGTTCGCCATCGAAGTGGCGATCGTGTTGCTGGTCCTCGGGATCATGGCCTACATCGTCGTCCGCTTCAATCACAAGGCCAACCCGGCGCCGTCGAAGAACACCCACAATACGCTCCTCGAAGTCATCTGGACGGTGATTCCGATCATCATCCTGGTGGTGATCGCGGTTCCCTCATTCAAACTCCTCTATTTTGCCGACAAGATCGAAAAAGCCGATATGACCCTCAAGGTCATCGGCAACCAGTGGTTCTGGTCCTACACCTATCCCGACCAAGGCGATATCCAGTTCGACAGCATCATCGTCGCGGCCGAGGATCTGAAGCCGGGACAGCCCCGGCTGCTGACGGTCGACAACAAGGTCGTGCTGCCGGTGGATACCAACATCCGATTGCTGTTCACGTCCAACGACGTGATCCACAACTGGGCGGTACCGGCGTTCGGACTCAAGCTCGACGCGTCGCCGGGACGGATCAACGAATCCTGGGTGCGGATTACCAGCGAAGGCGACTATTTCGGCATGTGTTCGGAACTCTGCGGCGTCAATCACGCTTTCATGCCAGTCCACGTGCAGGCGGTGTCGAAGGCGAAATTCGCCGAGTGGGCCGCGGCCCAGAAGAAAGCGGCCGCCGGCGGGCGCAACGACAAGTTCAAGGTCGTTCAGGCGGAGAAACCGGCCCGCTAAGGTCCGGCGCCTGCAAAGTTTATTGAAAGGGTTCAACAATGGCTTACCAAGCGACGGCCGCACACGGTCAACACGACCATCATCCAACGGGATGGCGGCGGTGGCTTTATTCCACCAACCACAAGGATATCGGCACGATGTACATCGTGCTGTCGATGGTGGGAGCGATCCTCGGCGGCGGCATGTCGTTCCTGATACGCCTCGAGTTGATGGATCCCGGCCTGCAGTTGCTGCACGACCAGCAGTTTTACAATGTGCTGGTGACGGCGCACGGCTTCCTGATGGTGTTCTTCGTTGTCATGCCGGCGATGATCGGCGGCTTCGGCAACTGGTTCGTGCCGTTGATGATCGGGGCACCGGACATGGCATTCCCGCGCATGAACAACATCAGCTTCTGGCTGCTGGCGGCGGCGATCTTGTTGATGGTTATCGCGGCGTTCACGCAAGGCGGGCCCGGCACCGGATGGTTCATCACCACCATCTTCAACATGCGCGCCCCCGGCCTGACCATGCACCGCATGCCGCTGTTCGTATGGGCGATCCTGGTGACCGCGTTCCTGCTGCTGCTGGCGATCCCGGTGCTAGCCGGCGCGTTGACCATGCTACTCACCGACCGCAACTTTGGCACTGCGTTCTTCAAGGTGGCCCAAGGCGGCGACCCGATCCTGTGGCAGCACCTGTTCTGGTTCTTCGGCCACCCCGAGGTCTACATCATCATCATCCCGGCGTTCGGTATCATCAGCCAAGTGGTATCCACCTTCTCCAAGAAGCCGGTATTCGGTTACCTGGGCATGGCTTACGCGATGGTTTCGATTGGCTTCATCGGCTTCATCGTCTGGGCGCACCACATGTACACGGTTGGACTTAACGTCGACACACGGGCGTACTTCATCGCCGCCACGATGGTCATCGCCGTGCCCACCGGCATCAAGATCTTCAGCTGGCTGGCCACCATGTGGGGCGGCTCCATCGAGTTCAAGACGCCGATGCTGTTCGCGATCGGCTTCATCTGGCTATTCGTGATGGGCGGGGTCACCGGCGTGGCGCTGGCCAATTCCGGCCTCGATTTGGCCTTCCACGACACCTACTTCGTCGTCGCCCACTTCCATTACGTGATGGCGATCGCGGCGGTCTTCGGGATGTTCGCCGCTTTCTACTACTGGATCGGCAAAATGTGCGGCCGCCAATATTCGGAGGTGCTGGGGCAGATCCACTTCTGGCTGTTCTTCGTCGGCGTCAACGTCCTGTTCTTCCCGCAGCATTTCCTCGGCATGGCGGGGATGCCGCGGCGCATCGCCGATTATCCGGACGTTTACCACGGCTGGAACTACATCTCGAGCATCGGCTCGTACATCACCACCGGCGCGACGCTGTTCTTCTTCTTCATCGTCTGGCGGACGTTTACCGCCGGCGAGAAAGCGGCCGCTAACCCGTGGGGCGAGGGCGCGACGACGCTGGAATGGTCGGTCGCGAGCCCGGCGCCTTTCCACACCCACGAAGACCTGCCGGACATGACCGGCACGCAGCCGGCCGAGTAGGCGAAACCGGAACGACGGAAACCAGCGCATGGCCAAGGCCCGCACCAGGAACGGCATCGTTGCCGCGACGCTCGTAGCCGTCGTTGGCGGCATGGTGGGCCTGAGCTTTGCCTCGGTGCCGCTGTACCGGTTGTTCTGCCAGGTCACCGGCTTCGGCGGCACGCCGAACGTCGTGGCGGCGCCGGATTCGACGAAGGTGTCGGACCGAACCATCGCCGTCCGCTTCGACGCCAACGTCAACCCGGCGCTTCCATGGGCATTCCAGCCGGAGCAGCTTGAGCTTCAAGTGCGTTTAGGCGAGCCGACGCTCGCCTTCTACAAGGCGATCAACCAATCGGACCGCGCCGTTACCGGCACCGCTACCTTCAACGTCACGCCCTACAAGGCGGGCATCTATTTCTCCAAGATCGAGTGCTTCTGCTTTACGGAACAGCGGCTGGCGGCTCATCAATCGGCCGATATGCCGGTCCAGTTCTTCGTCGATCCGGAGATTTTCAAGGACCCCAACATGCGAGACGTGGCGGCGATCACGCTGTCCTACACCTTCTTCCCGGTCGAGGCCGAGGAACCGAAGGGCAGGACCAGTCAAGTCGACACGCCGGGCTCGGCCCGGCCAACCAAGGGCTGATTCGACGAACACAGGACTCCGACAGGAGAGACGGATAATGGCAAGCGAGACGGTGAGAAAGCATCCCTTCCACATGGTGCAGCCGAGCCCGTGGCCGGCTGTCGGCACGGCGGCCGCGCTGACTATGGTGTTCGGCGGCGTGTGGTTCATGAAGGAGGGCCCGATCTACCTGTTCCTGGTCGGAGTCGCGCTCTTGTTCTATGCCAGCTTTTGCTGGTGGCGGGACGTCGTCGCCGAGGCCCGCAGCGGCGTCGACCATACCGACGTGGTGCGCCACGGGTTGCGCATGGGGATGGTGTTGTTCATCGCCTCGGAGGTGATGTTCTTCTTCGCCTTTTTCTGGGCGTTCTTCAATTCGTCGTTGCCGTTGATCGCCCGCGGCGCAAACGAAGTTTGGCCGCCCGCCGGCGTGGTGCCGCTCGAGACGTGGTCGATTCCGTTTCTGAACACTCTGATTCTACTGACTTCGGGCGCAACGGTGACCTATGCCCACCACGCGCTCCGGCAGGGCAACCACGCGCGCACGGCGCACGGGCTTTTGGCGACCATCGTCCTCGGCGCCACCTTCACCGGCTTCCAGGCTTACGAGTACGTCCACGCGTCCTCCAAGATTACCGCCGGCATCTATGGGTCGACCTTCTATCTAGCGACCGGCTTCCACGGGTTCCACGTACTGGTCGGCACCTGCTTCCTGATCGTGTGCTGGTTCCGCGCCCGCGCTAGGCACTTTACGCCGCAGGCCCACGTCGGTTTCGAGGCGGCTGCCTGGTATTGGCACTTCGTCGACGTGGTGTGGCTGTTCCTGTTCACCTGCATCTACTGGTGGGGTAATTCGGGTTATACAGGATAACGGCGGCGAGTCCCGAAAGTCTGCAATAGCCCGGCACCTCACGGGCGGGCGGCGGTCGACGGATTGACAAGGAAGCCGATGGCGTTTCGTTTCGTCGATCATAAAGCGCAGGCCTACAAGGACTTTCGCGATCGATCGGCGATCACGCTCGGCACCAAGCACATTCGGCAATTCGACCGAGTATTCCTGGCCTTCGCCAGCGCCGAGCCGACGATGTCGGTCCTCGACGTCGGTTGCGGCGCCGGATTGTTCCTGCAATACCTGAAGCATCGCGGGTTCCGCGACGTGATCGCCGTAGATTACGACGAGAACTTGCGTGCGGCCCTCGCCGACATCGAACAAGCGGGCTTTGCCGTCGAGAGCATGGAGGCCGAGGCCTTCATCGACCGAGTTAAAGGACAAAGGCGGTTTGACCGCATCGTTCTGTTCGATATCCTCGAGCACATGAAACTCGACCAGTGCGTCAGCCTTCTCGGAAAGCTGCATGGCGTCCTTAACTCAGGCGGCAAGATCCTGATCCGCGTTCCCAACGTGACCTCGCCCTGGGGGCTCCGGATGCAGTTCGACACCTTCGATCACGTGACCCTATTCTCCCCCGGCCGCGTCCGGGAACTGGCGACGCTTAGCGGCTACGCGGTGACGGCGCTCAAGGGCGAGATCAGCGGCAAGCGGCGAAAAATAATCTTCCAGCGCTGCCTACACTGGATGTTGGCGCGCCTATTACCCTATCACCCGGAGATTTGGGAGCCGTTGGTCATCTGCACGTTCGAGGAGCCCGCCTGAGGCGGGCGCGGATGCAGCGCACTCCACGGCGACAATCATGATAGATGAACCACCGCACAAGACCGAATATCGACCCGATATCGACAAAGGCGGGCCTGACGGTTTTCCCGCGCATTCCGCCGCCGCATCGATCCGCTTCGGCGTCAGCGGCCGTTGCCCGCGTTGCGGCGAAGGCCGGCTGTTCACCGGCTATCTAAAAATCACCGACCGCTGCGACGTGTGCGGGCTCAGCTTCGCCGGCCACGATGTCGGCGACGGTCCGGTGGTACCGGCGATCCTGGTCATCGGCGGCATCGTCGTCGGACTGGCGTGGACGATGGAAGTAACGTTCCAGCCGCCGCTGTGGGCGCACGCCGCACTATGGGGACCGCTGACCCTTGGCCTCAGCCTCGGCATGCTGCCGCTGTTGAAGGGGCTGTCGGTGGCGCTGCAGTTCCGGCTGCGGTCCACCGAGGAGGAACCGAAGCCGGGCGGCGGCTGAGATCAGCCGATACGGTCGCCTGCCGCCTGCACTAACGGGGATTTGACGGAACCGTACGAGCAGAACACGCAGCAGTCGCCGGGCTTCGGCTTCAGCCGCATCCCACATCCCGGGCAATCGTAGAAAAGGGCGCATGCGTCGAAAGACATCTTCTCGGTCTCGCGACCGCTGCATGCCGGGCAGGTGATGCCGGAGAAATACTTCACGATACCGGTCGCCATCAGCGTCATTCCACCTTGGCTGCGTCCCTGTGGTTCATCGCTCGCTGGTTGCCGGTCGAGCCGGGATTCCAGCAACCTCGGGCGCGGGCGTCGCGGCTGGCAATCGCCGGTGCTCCAGTCTATCCTGTTCCGACTAAACCGTTTTTGGGCCTTCAGCGCCCGCAGTCCATGGGGCCTCGGAAGATGACCGATCGCCAAAATCCGGAAAGCGCCTCGGACGACACGGACCGGATGTCGGAAGCGTTCAAGCGGTTCGCCGAACGCAGCCAGCGCATCATCAACGCGTTCGTCGAGCGACAAGCTGAGGACGGCGGTTTCCAGCTACCGGACCCGTTCGTCGTTGGCAGCGCGTTTTTCGACCTCGGCGCGAAGCTGATCTCCGATCCGGCGAAGCTGGCCGAGGCCCAGGCCGGACTGTGGCGCGGCTACGCCCAATTGTGGGAAACGACGGCGCGCCGGCTGTCCGGCGAGCAGGTGGCGCCGGTAGTGGCGCCGGACCCTGCGGACAAACGGTTCAAGGACAAGGACTGGGACGAGGAGTTGGTGTTCGACGTCGTCAAGCAGTCCTACCTGCTGACCGCCAAATGGCTGCAGGCGACGGTCCGCAACGTCGATGGCCTCGACCCCAAGACCGCCGAGAAAGTCAATTTCTATACCCGCCAGATCATCGATGCGGCGTCGCCGAGCAACTTCGTCGCCACCAACCCGAAGGTGCTGAAGGCGACCATCGAAAGCAAGGGCGAGAACCTAATCAGCGGCCTCGACCACATGCTCGAGGACTTGGAGACCGGCAAGGGCCAGCTGAAGATCTCGATGACCGACGCCGAGGCGTTCACTCTCGGCGTTAACGTCGCCGCGTCGCCGGGCAAAGTGGTGTTCCAGAACGACCTGATACAGCTTCTGCAATACGCGCCGGCATCCGACACCGTTGCAAAACGACCGCTCCTGATCGTGCCGCCGTGGATCAACAAGTATTACGTACTCGACCTGCAGCCGAAGAATTCCTTCATCAAGTGGGCGGTGGGTTCAGGCATCACCGTATTCGTAATCTCGTGGATCAATCCGGACCATTCGCTTTCCCACAAGACCTTCGACGATTACATGATGGAAGGGCCGCTGGCGGCGATGCAGGCAATCGAGAAAGCGACCGGCGAGCGCGAGATCAACCTCATCGGCTACTGCATCGGCGGCACGTTGCTGGCGGCGGCGCTGGCTCACATCGCCGGCAACAACGACCCGAAGTGGCAGGGCCGGGTGGCCTCGGCGACCTATTTCACCACCATGGTCGATTTCGAAGAGCCCGGCGAGCTCGGCGTCTTCATCGACGAGGAGCAACTGGCGCTCCTCGAAGAGCACATGGAACGCAAGGGCTACCTCGACGGCACCCACATGGCGCAGGTATTCAACATGTTGCGCGACAACGACCTGATCTGGTCATTCGTCGTCAACAACTACCTGCTGGGGCGCGAGCCGCTGGCGTTCGACCTCTTGTACTGGAATTCCGATAACACCCGCATGCCGGCGATGATGCACGGCATGTACCTGCGCAAGATGTATCTCGAGAACAAGCTGGTGGAGCCCGGCGGCATCACGCTCGCCGGTGTGCCGCTCGATCTCCGCAAGATCGACGTGCCAACCTACCTCATTTCGACCAGCGAGGACCACATTGCGCCGTGGAAGTCGACCTACAAGGCGACGCGGCTTTACGGCGGCCCCGTGAAGTTCGTGCTGTCGGCGTCGGGCCACATCGCCGGCGTCATCAACCCGCCCGCCGCCGGTAAGTATTGCTACTGGACCAATCCCAAGAAGGCGAAGAACCCCGACGTCTGGTTCAAGGGGGCGGCGCGGCACGAAGGATCGTGGTGGCCGGACTGGCTGACGTGGATCGGCAAGTTCGCCGGCGGCCGGGTCGAGGCCCGCGTCCCCGGCAAGGGCGGACTGAAGGCGATCGAGGATGCGCCCGGGGCCTACGCCAAGGTCCGGATCGGCGCCTGAGAAGGGAACGCGGCGGCGGCATGAACAAACGGCATTCCATCGACGCCCGGGCGGACGCGCAGCCGGGAAATGTCGGCAAGGACGCGATCTACGACCATCTCGAGCTGCTGGCCGAGATGGGCCAGGAATTCGCCTCGTCGCTCGACATCCAGGCATCGCTGACGCGTGCCATCGAACACATCACCGAATACGTGGACGCCGAAGGCGGCGCGCTGTTCCTGCTCGAGGACGATGGCAAGATGCTGCGTTGCCACGCCTGCATCGGACCGACGGAAATCACCGGCCTGACCCTGAAATCGGACCAGGGCATCGTCGGGCGCTGCGTCAAGAACAATCTTGGCGAGATCGTCCGCGACGCTGCCAACGACCCCGGCTTCCACAGCCAGGTCGACACCACCACCGGCTTTACCACGCGGTCCATCCTGTGCGCACCGATGAGCGTCAAGGACGAGCGCATCGGCGCCATCGAGCTCATCAACAAGCGCGGCGGCGACGGGCTGTTCGCCGAGGCTGACCTGCACCTCCTGCAGGCGATGAGCGCCTCGGCGGCGCTCGCCATCCTGAACGCCCGCATGGCCGAGAAGCTGGTGGAACAGGAACGAGTCGCCCGTGAGCTCGAACTGGCAGCGGAAATCCAGCGCTCGCTACTGCCGAAGCCGGGCACCGGGGATTTCCCGGTCGCTGGCGTCAACCACGCGGCGCGCACGGTGTCGGGGGATTTCTACGATTTCTTCACGCTCGAGGACGGTCGCATCTGCTTCAACCTCGGCGACGTCTCCGGC
>JACPJY010000151.1 GCA_016187325.1 Rhodospirillales bacterium
CGACCACACCAAGTTCAACCGCACCGCGCCGGTGCGCGTCGCCAACCTCGACCAAGTCAATTACGTGATCACCGACCTGAAACCGGAGGGCGCGATGGCCAAAGGCCTGGCCAAGCTCTCGGCCGAGCTCTTGGTGGCGGGAAACAAGAAACGCTGAGGCGGGCTCAGGTCTCCTTGTCCGTCGGCGGTTTGGGTTCCAGCAGGCCCGCTTGCGCGAGTACCGGGTACGCGACGGCGACGATGTGCGAGTGGATGCGCTTGAGGTCGCGCAGCACGTCCATGTGCAGTGCGCTGGTTTCGATGCTCTCGCGCCGGCCCTCGCGCAGCCGGGCGAGGTGGCGGGCGGCGTCGGCGCGCTCCAGTTCGACGACCTCGCGCTTTTCCTGCAGCAGCCGGAGCGCCATCCTCTCGTCGCCGGACATGAACACGACAAGCGCCAGCTTCATGTTGGCGGCGACCTTGGCGTGCAGCGCCTCGAGCTCGGCAAGGCCGTCCTCCGAGAACCGCACGCCCTGCTCGGACTTCTTGCCGGCCAGTTCCATCAGGTTCTCGATGATGTCGCCGATGTGCTCGAGGTCGGTGGTGAATGTCAGGATCTGCGTCGCCCGGCGACCTTCCTCGCTGTCGAGCTCGTGGCGGCTGATCTCGGTGACGTAAAGCTTGATCGCCTCATAGAGCCTGTCGACGGTGTCGTCGCGGACCATGATCTCATGCGCCAGCCCGCCATCGTCCTCTTTCAGCGCTTTGATGGTGTCTTTGAGCATCGATTCAACGACATCGCCGACCCGCAACGCCTCGCGCGCGGCGGCCGCCAGCGCCACCGGCGGCGACGTTAGGCTGGCGCGCTCCAGGTGCTTCGGCCGGCCGGGATCGTCGGCCGCCGGCTTCACCGGCAGCAGGCGCTCGGCCAGCTTGGCCGCGAGGCCGGTGAAACCGATGAAGACGACCGCGATCGCCAGATTGAAGGCGGTGTGGAAGTTGACGACCTGGCGCGTCGCGTCGGCGCCGAGCCACGCGATCGCCGGCTGTACCACGTCGATTGCCGGCAGTACCGCGGCGACGCCGATCAGCTTGAAGGCGGCGTTGCCGAACGTCACCCGACGGGCAACCGCGCCTTCCGCGAGAGTCGCCAGGATCGGCGCCAGGGTGCCGCCCAAATTCGCCCCCAGCACCAGCGCGAATGCCAGATCCATCGGCACCGTGCCGGCGTGGGCGAAGGCCATGATCAGCAGCACCACGGCGAGGCTGGAGTGCGCGAGCCAGGTCAATAGCGCCGCCACCAGCACCGCGATCGTGCGCTCGCCGACCATTGAGCCGAGGACTTCGCGCAGCACCTCGGATTCGCGCAATGGCTCGGAGGTGGCGACGATCAGCTTCAGCGCCAGCAGCATCAGCCCCAAACCAAGGGCGGCGCGGCCGAGCTGCCGCGGCCGCGTGCGCTCGGCCATCGAATGGACGACGAAGCCGACGGCGATCAGCCCCGGCGACAGGAAGAAGACGTCGAAAGACAGCACCTGGGCGACGAGCGTGGTACCGACGTCGGCGCCTAGCATCACCGCCAGCGCCGGCGCCGTCGCCATCAGCCCATGGGCGCAAAACGATGCCACCATCAGCGCCGTCGCGGTCGAGCTTTGCAGCACCGCGGTGACGCCGATTCCGACGCGCAGCGCCCGCAGCCGGTTGGAGACACTGCGGGCGACGATCTGGCGCAGATCGCTGTCGTAGGCGCGCTCGATACCAGTGCGCACCATGCGCATGCCCCACAGCAACAGCGCGACAGCGCCGACGATGTTGATCAGGAACCCGGTGGCCGAAATGGCGAAACTCCCTTGCCGAAAACGCCAGTATAACCGCCGCGTGCCGTAGAAAAAGCGCGTTTGCGGTCAAAAACGGTAAGAATCGGCAATGGCGTCGACGGGCGCCGTCAGAACGCCTTGATCAGCTCGCCGTGGCGGCTGCAGGCAGCTTCCGCCAGCTCGACGAAGAAACCGCTGATGCTATCGGCGGTCTTCAGCGTCATCGGATCCTCGCCGGGGAAGGCAGCGGCGCGCATTGCCGTCCGCGTGCCGCCGGGATTGAGCAGGTTGACCCGCACGTTGGTCTTCGCCACCTCGGCGGCGTAGATCAGCGCCAGCATCTCGAGCGCGCACTTGGAGATTGCGTAGGCGCCCCAGTAGGCGCGGGCCTCGCGGGCCACGGTCGATGTCACGAATACCACGCGGCCTGCGGGCGAGGCGCGCAACAGCGGATCCATGCTGCGGATCAGCCGCCAGTTGGCGGTGACGTTGACCGCCATCACCTGGTCCCAGACCGCAGGCTCGGTGTGGGCGAGCGGGCTGAGGGTGCCGAGCAGTCCGGCGTTGCCGATCAGCACGTCGAGCCGCTTGAAACGCTCGAAGATGGCGGCGCCGAGCCGGTCGATGGCGTCGAAGTCGGTGAGTTCCATCGGCACCAGAGTCGCCGAGCGGCCGCTCGCGGCGCGGACCTGATCGTCGATCTCCTCGAGCGCGCCCGGCGTGCGGGCGGTCAGCACCAGATGCGCGCCTTCCTCGGCGAAGCGCTTGGCGACGGCGGCGCCGATGCCCCGCGACGCGCCGGTGACCAGCGCGACGCGTCCGTCGAGGCGTTTGGACGGCTGCGGCTTGGCGCCCGGCCGGGGCATTCCTTATTCCCGCTCGTCCAGCAATGACAACTGGCGCTGCACCGGGTCCTTGTCGTGATCGACCAGCGGGATCGGATACTCGCCGGTGAAGCAGGCGTCGCAGTATTGCGGCAGATCGCCGCGGCGCCGCGCCTCGCCGAGCGCCCGGTAGAGGCCGTCGATGGAGAGGAACGCCAGCGTGTCAACGTTGATATGGCGGGCCATGGCGGCGACGTCGTATTGCGCCGCAAACAGCTCGTCGCGCTGCGGGGTGTCGATGCCGTAGAAGCACGAGTGCGTGGTCGGCGGGCTTGAGATGCGCATGTGCACCTCTTTGGCGCCGGCGTTGCGGACCATGTCGACGATCTTCATGCTGGTGGTGCCGCGGACGATCGAGTCGTCGACCAGTACCACCCGCTTGCCCTTGAGCCCGAAGGCGTTGGCGTTGTGCTTGAGGCGCACGCCGAGATGGCGAATCTGATCGGTCGGCTCGATGAAGGTGCGGCCGACGTAATGGTTGCGGACGATGCCGAACTCGAACGGCACGCCCGCCTGCTGGGAATAGCCGATGGCCGCCGGCACGCCGGAATCGGGCACCGGCACCACGACGTCGGCGGGAATGTGGCTTTCGCGGGCGAGCTCGGCACCGATGCTCTTGCGCGCCTCGTAGACGTTGCGGCCTTCCATGACGCTGTCGGGGCGCGCGAAATAGATGTATTCGAAGATGCAGAACCGGTGCGGTGCCTTGTTGAACGGCTTCAGGCTGTGCAGGCCCTTGTCGTCGATGACGACGATTTCGCCCGGCTCGACGTCGCGCACGAACTTGCCGCCGATGATGTCGAGGGCGCAGGTCTCGGACGCGAGCATCCAGGCGTCGCCCAGCCGTCCCAGCACCAGCGGCCGGACGCCGCACGGATCGCGCACGCCGATCAGTTTCTTCTGGGTGATGGCGACCAGCGAATACGCCCCGACGATCTGGCTTAGCGCGTCGGTCAGCCGGTCGACGACGCGGCCGTATTCGCTGATGGCGATCAGGTGGATGATGGTTTCGGTGTCGCTGGTGGACTGGAAGATGCAGCCGCGCTGCACCAGTTCCTTCCGGATCTGGTAGGCGTTGGTGAGGTTGCCGTTGTGCGCGATCGCCAAGCCGCCGAATTTGAAATCGGCGAACAGCGGCTGCACATTGCGCAATATGGTGTCGCCGGTGGTCGAATAGCGGACGTGACCGATGGCGACGTGGCCCGCCAGCCTCGCCATCGTCTCTGGCGAGTTGAAGTTGTCGCCGACCAAGCCGAGCGCGCGGTGGCTGTGGAACTGCTCGCCGTCGTAGGCGACGATGCCGGCCGCCTCCTGGCCGCGGTGCTGCAAGGCGTGCAGCCCGAGCACGGCGTGGGTAGCGGCGTCGGGCATGCCGTAGATGCCGAACAACCCGCATTCCTCCTTCGGATGATCGTCGTCCTCGGGGCGGAGGATGGCGGGCGGGAGCGGGCGTTGGGTCATCGGGCGATAAATCTCCCTCACCGGTCCTTGATGCTGTCGTGGAGCCGCTGCATGTCGCGTCGTTCCTTCTCGCCGTATCCTACCACGTCGCTGTCCTTTTGGCCCTTCGGTTGTGGCATCGGCAGGTCCTGAACCACCCGGCGCTTGCCCGCGGGCGTCCCCGGGGGCGGTTCCGCGGCCTTCTTGCCGGCCCCGGTTTTCCCGGCCTTAGCGGCTTTTTCGTCGGTGCCGGCGCCGCCGAAGCCTTCGGGGATCAGCGTCGCCAGCAGCGCCGCGCCCGGCTTCACCAGGGCCATGGCGCGGGCTTCCTTGATGAATGTCGGCTGCTCCTTCATCGGATAGATGAAGTCGAACGCCAGGTAGGCGACCAGCACGATCAAGGCGCCCCGCAGTAGCCCAAACAGGAAGCCGAGCGAGCGGTCGACGGCATTTAGCGCGCTTTCCCGGATGCGCTTCGAGATCATCCGCGTGAACAGCGATAGCATCATCAGCGACACCACGAACAGCACGATGCCGGCGGCGAAGTCGGCGACGATGGCGTATTCGGTGAACTGCCGCGCGAACGGCCGCACCAGGGGGAAGCCGTAGATGGTGGCGAAGATGGCGCCGATCCAGTCGACGATCGACAGCACCTCCCGGGTCAGGCCGCGGAAATACGCGAACACCGCCGAGGCGAGCAGCACCGCGAAGATGCCGATGTCGAGCCAGTTGACCACCGGCGGCAGCTCGGCGGCCGCTGCGGCTGGACTACCCATGGCGCCGGCGCTCCGCCGCCGGGCCGTCGCCCGCCGTCGGCCGGGGGCTTTTCGCATCCGGCTTGGCGAACAGCATGAGCAGGTCTTCAAGGCGGGAGATCTCGGTGATCTTCATGATCCCGTCCCGGGCCTCCTTTTCAACCTTGCCCTTCTTGGCGCCGGCGCGCGTCTGCGCCGGGATGATGGCGCGCTCGAATCCGAGCTTGCTGGCTTCCTTGAGGCGGGCGTCGGCGCGCGACACCGCCCGTACTTCACCGGAAAGCCCGATCTCGCCGAACACCACCGCGCCCGGCGGCACCGGCACGCGGCTGGTCGCCGACACCAACGCCGCGGCGACCGCGAGATCCGCCGCCGGCTCGCCGATCTTGAGCCCGCCGGCGACGTTCAGATACACGTCGTTCGGCCCCAGCGCAAGGCCACACCGGGCCTCCAGCACCGCCATCACCATCGCCAGCCGACCGGCGTCCCAGCCGACCACCGCCCGGCGTGGGGTGCCGAGCGCCGACGGCACGGTAAGGCATTGAATTTCAACGAGGACAGGCCGACTGCCTTCGATCCCGGCGAACACCGCGGCGCCGGTCACCGGCTGGGCGCGGTCGGCGAGGAACAGCGCCGACGGGTTCACCACCTCGGCGAGGCCGAGATCGGTCATTTCGAAGACGCCGATTTCGTCGCTCGGCCCGAAGCGATTCTTGACCGCGCGCAGGATGCGGAACTGGTGGCCGCGCTCGCCCTCGAAATAGAGCACCGTGTCGACCATGTGCTCAAGCACGCGCGGGCCGGCGATCAAGCCTTCCTTGGTGACGTGGCCGACGAAGATCAGCGCGAAGCCGCGCCGCTTGGCGACCCGGATCAACTCCTGCGCCGAGGAGCGCACCTGCGCCACCGTGCCCGGCGCCGATTCGAGATTGTCGAGATACATGGTCTGGATCGAATCGATGATGGCGAGGTCCGGCCCGTCGGCGTCGTCGAGGGTGGCGGCGATGTCGCGCACCGAGGTCGCCGACGCCAAGGCGACCGGCGACTCAGCAATGCCGAGGCGCTCGGCGCGCAGCCGAAGCTGATCCACCGCCTCCTCGCCGGAGATATAGGCGCAGGGCATGGTTTTGGCGAGCGACGCCGCCACCTGCAGCATCAGCGTCGACTTGCCGATGCCGGGGTCGCCGCCGACCAGCAGCGACGAGCCCGGCACCATACCGCCGCCGGTGACGCGGTCGAACTCGCCGATGCCGGTGACGCGGCGGGGCTCCCGCTCGCGCGAGCCCTTCAGGCCCTCGAAGTGGATCTTGCGGCCCTTCTTCGATCCCAATCCCTTGGGCGCGCTTTCGGGAGCGGCTTCCTCGATGAGCGTGTTCCACGCGCCGCAGCTTTCGCAGCGGCCGGCCCACTTCGGCGCGCTGGCGCCGCATGACTGGCAGACGTAATTAACGGCTTTACGGGGCACGCGATTGGTTCCTACCGGATACCCGAATCGCGACATTCTACCCTGTTTTCACTTCCTGATCGCCATCTTGATCGGGCCTTCGGCGCGGCCATGGATGAACTGATCCACGTACGGGCTGCCGGAATTGTCGATGTCCTTGGTCGGGCCGGCCCAGATGATCCTGCCGTCGTAAAGCATGGCGATGCGATTGGCGATCTTGCGGGCACTCACCAGGTCGTGGGTGATAGACAGCGCCGTCGCCCCGACCTCGCGGGTGATCTTGATGATGAGATCGTTGATGACGTCGGCCATGATCGGGTCGAGCCCGGTGGTCGGCTCGTCGAAGAAGATGATCTCCGGATCGGCGGCGATGGCGCGCGCCAGGGCGACGCGCTTCAGCATGCCGCCGGAAAGCTCGGCCGGCCGCAGGTTGGCGACGTCCGGCGTCAGCCCCACTTGGGCCAGTTTGGCGACGGCGATCTCCTTCGCTTCTTTTCGGCCGGCGCGCTGCCGGGCGAGCACGCCGAAGGCGACGTTCTCCCACACCGGCAG
>JACPJY010000152.1 GCA_016187325.1 Rhodospirillales bacterium
ATGCCCTCGTTGGCCTCGTCCCACGATTCCGCGCGGTAGCCGAGGCGCGCCTCGACGCGGCGCGCCAGCGCCGACGCCCGGGTGGCGTCGTCGAGCCGGAGCCGGATCTCGTTGACGACGTTGGGGCGCTCCATCAGCACCTGCACCCGTTTGAGCAGCGCGTAGGCCTCCTGCTGGTCGAGGGAGAGGATGCCGGTGCGGAACTGGCCGACCACCTTCATCCGCATCACCACGCCGGCCGGCGACGATACCGTCAGCGTCTTGCCGGTCTCGATGCCGAGCTTGGCGGCCAACGCCCGGCCGAGGATGACGCCGTTGGCGGCGCCGTAGAGGTCGTCGAGGGTGCCTTGGGTGAGGTTCTTCTCGATCGCCGACACCCGGCGCTCCAGCTTCGGCTCAACGCCGACCAGCGCCGCGGCGACGTCCTTGCCGCCGTAGCGGAACACCACCTGGCCGCGCAGGATCGGCGCCGCGGCGACGTCGGGGATGCCGTTCAAGGTGGCGACGCGCGGCTTCGGGTTGCGGATGCCGCGCAGCTCCTCCTTCGGCTTGACGCCGGCGAGCGCGACCGCGCCGCCCGCGTAGAGGCGGTGCACCGGCTGCCGCGGCGGGTGGCGGTACTCGTCCTTGACCACCACGTGCGGCGTCAGATCGACGATGCGGCGGATGAAGTCGTTCTGCGAGCCCTGCATCAGCGACGCCATGGCGATCGAGAAGCCGACGCCGGTGGCGACGCCGAGCATCGATAGCACGGTCTGGCGGATGCGGCCCTTCAGGTGCGTCAGCGCCAGGTCGAGGTAGAGTTTCATAACCTTACGGCTTCGCGGCCGCCGAGTTCGCTCGCACCCGCACCCGCTCGCCGTCCTTGAGCGTCGGCGGCGCATCCAGGATGACGCGCGCGTCCGGCGTGAGCCCGCCGGTCACTTGGATGAACGCCTGGCCCCTGATGCCGGTGGTCACCTTGACCGCGCGGGCGCGGCCGTTGTCGAGCACGAAAGCAAAGCCGCCGTGGATGGCGTCGATGGGCAGCAACAGCGCCTCCTTCACCTCGCGCACGACGACGTTGATCTCGGTGGTCATGCCAATCATCAACGGCGTCTCCGCCGGCAGCGCCACGCGCACCCGGTAGCTCTTGAGGATCGGGTCGCCCTTCGGCGTGATCCGCTCGACGCGGCCCTGGAGCTCGCGGCCGGGGAAGGCGTCGGCCTTGATCAGGGTACGCTGGCCCTCCTTGACCCGGGGTATGTCCTCCTCGTCGACCTCGGCGGTGATCCACAGCGGCGCCGGTTGGCCGACCCAGAACAGCGCCTGGCCCACCTCCGCAATCTCGCCGATCTCGCCGTCACGGCGCAGCACCACACCGTCGATGGGCGCGCGCACGGTGTAGTCGATCAGCCGTTCGCGGGCAGCGGCGATCGCCTCGTGGTTCTGCGCCAGCTCGCTGACGGTGCGCTCGTATTCCTTGATGCTGGTGGTTTGCGACTGCACCAGCTGCTTGTAGCGCTCCTGCTCGCGCCGGAGAAACACCTGCCGCGCCTCCAGCTCGCGCACGCGCGCCGCCTGCTCCTTCTCGTCGAGCCTGGCGAGCACGTCGCCGGCCTTCACCGCCCGCCCCTCGCAGGCGCAGTGGGAAACGATGCGCCCGCGCACCAGGGACGCTACCTTGGCCCAGACGACCGGCTCGACGACGCCGGTGCCGTAGACCGCCTCAACCGCCGGGCCGCGCTGGGGCGCGCCGACGGCGACCGACGGCGTCGACGACCGCCAGGCGAGCCCGACCGCCGTAACCACCGCGGCGACGACCAGCGCCGACACCACCGCTTTCCCCGAAATCCGCACCCCGGTCTCCTTCTCTGGCGCCCTTGTTTCCCTATCACCCTGCCCGCCGCCATGACCGGGGTCAAGGCGACGCCGCCCCTGGACCGCCGCCGCCGGCTGCCGTAACGTCGTCACGAACGCAGGGAGGCGGCGATGATCTTCCGCCAGATGTTCGACAGCGTGTCCTCGACCTATACCTATCTGCTGGCAGGCCGGCCGGGCGGCGAGGCGCTGATCATCGACCCCGTGATCGAGAAGGTCGACCATTACCTGCGATTGCTCTCCGAGCTCGGCCTGACGCTCGCCAAGGCCCTCGACACCCACGTCCACGCCGATCACATCTCCGGCCTCGGGTTGCTGCGCGATCGCACCCGCTGCATCACCGTCATGGGCCGCCAGGCCAAGGTCGACGTGGTCTCGATGCGCCTCGGCGACGGCGACCGGGTCGAGATCGAGGGCGTCGCGCTCACCGCCCTCTACACG
>JACPJY010000153.1 GCA_016187325.1 Rhodospirillales bacterium
GCTTCTCGGTCACGCGTCCTTGAGCACCACCCAGCGCTACACCGACGTCGACGCCCGGCGGCTCAGGGCCGTCTACGACGACACCCACCCCCGCGCCCGGCGTTAAATCGGTTTTTCACCACAGAGGCACAGAGAAGGAAAGTATTGCGGGGGACACCCCCGCACCCCCGCCGATCCTTCGCGCGCGCCGCGCGCAATAATTCTATCTTTCTTCTTCTCTGTGTCTCTGTGCCTCTGTGGTTCACCTTGTCTATTGTTCAATTTTGCGGCTGGGTGCGGTCGCGCAGCAGGAACAGGGCCAGCGGGCCGAGGGCGACGACGGTGCCGGTGAACGCGAACGCCCATCCCCAGGACGCGACCGTTTCGCCGCCGATGCCGGACGGGCTCGCCAAGTCGAGCGCCACCCCGAACATCAGCGGCCCGGCGAAGGCGCCCGTGAAGCCGATGCACGAATGCACCGCCATGGTGGCGCCGCGATAGCCCTGCGGCGACGCGTTGACGGCGCCGGCGGTGATCGACGCCGAATCGCCGGTCACCGTGCAGCCGTAGACCATCACCAGGGCGACCACCGCCCAGAACGGCATCGTCGCCGAGAACCCGAGCACGCAGGCCAATGCGGCCGACGACAGCATCACCACGGTAATGGTGCGGTGGCGGCCGATGTGCCGCGCCACTTCGTTGCCGAGCACGCTCGACGGCAGGCCGAGCAGATTGACCGCCGCGGCGATGGCGGTGGCGCTCCAGCCGGCGCTGGCGCCGGGCCCGTGGGCGGCGGCGAACACCAAGTAGGCGACGATCCACGAGCGGAACGCGAACAGCTCGAAATTGTGGGCGGTGTAGGCGAGCACGTAGCCCATCGCCGCCCGGCAGCGCAGCACCGGCCGGAAGTCCAAGAGGTGCGTGTCGGGCGCGTCGGTTAGCGCCGGGTCGCGGGCGGGCAGCGAAATGGCGACCAGCGCCGCGGCGACCACCGGCCCCACAGTGGCGATGGCGAAAGCGGTGTGCCAGTCCCAGGTCGTCGCCGCGACGCCGGCCACGTAGTACGAGATCGCGGTGCCGATGCCGAAGCTCGAGGTGTAGAAGGCGACGGCGCGGCTTTGGTCCTTGTCTCCGGCGATCGCCTTCAGATGATCGGTCATCAGCTTCAGCCCAGGCATGTAAGTGCCGGCCAGCGCGACGCCGGCGACGACGCGGAACGCCATCGCCGACCAGAAGCCGGTGGTCATCCAGGCGAAGCCGGCGCTGGAAATCAGCGTCAGCGCCATGCACAGGTAATAGATCCGCCGCGGCGGCGCCCGGTCGGTGAGGCTGACCAGCGCCGGCACCGCGCCCAGGTAGCCGGCGTAATAGATGCCGTTGATCCACCCGGCCTCGGTGTTGGTGAGCCGCCACTCGGCGATGAAGCCGGGCAGCAGCGCGGGGAACATCGCCGCCCCCAGCATGCTGGCGATCTCGGCCGCGCACATCGCCACCACCAACTTGGTCGGGGACGGGCCGGACGGAGAGGAACTCGCGGGTGGGGGCGGGGTCGAATCGGCGGGCGCCATGATCGCATCCTAGTGTAGATCGCGGCGCTGTCGCGCGCCCGGGGGCCTCAGCCGGCGAACGCTTGGTAGAGAATTCCCGCCGCCAGACCGCCCGCCATCGACAGCACGATGTACCACAGGAACACTGGGCGACGCACCAGCGCCCACACGGCGACCGCGGCCGGGATCGAAGTCACGCCGCCGGCGATCAGGAATGCCATGCCGGCGCCGGGCGCCACGCCGATGTCGAGAAGACCGGCGACCAGCGGCAGCGCCGCGTAGCCGTTGAGGTAGGCGGGCACGCCGACGACCACGGCGATCGGAATCGCCCACAGGCTGTCCGGTCCGACCACCCCGGCGATGGCGTCGGCCGGCACCCAGGCCAGCATCAGGCTTTCGAGCACGAAGGCGAGGGTCAGCCACTTGCCGAGGAACAGCACCGTCCGCGACGCCTCGGCGGCGAACGATTGCCGCCGCTTGGCATCGCGCCAGAACGTCCACACCACCGGCCCCGGCCGGCGCACCTTGGCGCCGCCGCAGCCGCCGTCGCCGACCCCGGGGCGCAACGGATCGGCGAAGGCGCCGCCGTTCATCAACGCCAGGGTGGCGAAACCGCCCGCCATTCCGATGCCGATCGCGGCGACGGTCTTGGCGACCGCGAAGCCGAGCCCGAGAGTTGCCACCGTCAGGACGAACATCGACGGGTCCATCAGCGGCGACGACAGCCAGAACGCCATCACCGCCGGCAACGGCACGCCCATCGCCAGCAGCGCCGCGATCAGCGGAATGACGCCGCACGAGCAGAAGGGCGAAAGGCCGCCGAACAGCGCCGCGACGGCGATCATCGTCGCCAGCCGGCCCCGGAAGGCGCGGGCGATCAGGCCGTCGGCGCCGCTCGCCCGGGCACCGGCGGCAAGCACGACGGCGAGCGCCAGGAAAGGCGCGATGGCGACCAGACTCTCGCCGGTGAAGCGGAGGCTACGCGCGAATTGGGCCGCATCCAGCGCCAGGATAGCGACAGCGATCAGCGCGACGGCCAGCCACGCCCGGTCGAGGCGGCGGGTACGGCGGGCGATGTCCCGGAGCGCCGGCGCAATCGCGGTCATGCCGGCACTCCCGCGAGGTCGGTTGCCGCGTCGTCGGCCGCCGGCTGGACGCCGACACAGCAGGAATCGGTGAGGTAGCCGACGAGGGCGTGCATGACGGGGTAATCGGCACGGCAGCGGATCTCGCGCCCGTGGCGCGCCTGCGCCACCAGGCCGGCGCGGCCGAGCCACGCCAGGTGATGCGACAGCGTCGAGGCGGGGAACCCGAGCGCCCGCTGCACGTCGCCGACGGCAAGCCCGCCGTCGCCGGCCTTCACCAGCAGGCGGTAGATGGCGAGGCGCTTGACGTTGCCGAGGGCATCGAGGGCGCGGGCGGCGTCGAAGTCGTTCATGGCGGCAGCCTAGGTCTGCCCGGCTGCATTGTCAACTATGTTTCTAGAGATATCGAATTAATGAAAGGGCGCGACAGGCGAAAATGGGATATTATTCACGATTCGCACAGCCTTGGCCCAATCCGCCCATGCAGTCTTACGATCTCTCGAACGTTTCCGTAATGGTCGTCGAAAAGCACGCCCACATGCGCACCCTCCTGCGCCAGGTGTTGCGGCAGTTCGGCGTCAAAAACACCTTCGACGCCGCCACCCCCGCCGTCGGCTTCCAACGCTACAAAGACTCCTACCCCGACATCGTCATCCTCGACTGGGCGCCCGACTTCGACGGCCTGGCGCTGGTGACGAAGATCCGCGCCGGCACCGACGCCGCCAACCCATGGGTGCCGGTGATCATTTGCACC
>JACPJY010000154.1 GCA_016187325.1 Rhodospirillales bacterium
CCTGAGCCCTCCGTTGGGAGAGGCGCTGAGCGCGATGTCGCCGCCGTGGCCGCGCATCACGTCGCGGGCGATGGTCAGCCCGAGCCCGATGCCGCCGGTGCCGGGGTTGCGCGACCCGTCGAGCCGGTAGAACGGCTTGAATACCTCGTCGCGCTGGTCCTCGGGGATGCCTGGACCGTCGTCGTCGACGGTGATCTCGATGGCGTCGCCGCGTTGCCCGGCGCGCACGCTGACGTGGTCGGCATACTGGATGGCGTTGTCAATCAAGTTAGTCAGGCAGCGCTTGAAGGCGTTCGGCCTGAGCGGCACCGTCAGCTGGCCCTCGGTGTGCAGATCGACGATGCCGCCCTTGCGCCGGGCCTGGGCGGCAGCCTCGTTGAGTAGCGCCGTCAAGTCGGTCGGCCGCGGCTCCTCGGCGCCCTCGCCGCGCGCGAACGCCAAATACCCTTCCAGCATGTGCTCCATGTCGGCGATGTCTGCCTTCAGCTCCGCCGCGCCCTCGGCGTCGCCCAGCATCTCGAGCTGCAGCTTCATCCGCGTCAGCGGCGTGCGCAGATCGTGGCTGACGCCGGCCAGCATGTCGGTACGCTGGCTGATCTGGCGGATGATGCGTTCGCGCATGGCCAAGAACGCGGCGGCCGCCTGCCGCACCTCGGCGGCGCCTTCCGGCTTGAAACTGGATACGTCACGGCCCTTGCCGAAGTTGTCGGCGGCAACCGCCAGCCGGCGGATCGGCTTGACTTGGTTGCGCATGAACACGGTTGCCAGCGCGAACAGGATCAGCGACGTGCCGACCATCCAGATGACGAACACGTAGGCGGTCGAGCTGAACAGTCGCTTTCGCGGTGTTACTACCCTGAGCACGCCGTTTGCCAGCTGCACGTCGACGATGATCTCGCGCTCCAGCGATTGGGAATCGATCCGGAACGGGCGCCCGACGAAGTTCTCCATCGCCTGCGCCAGCGTCTCCTCGATCAGTCCGTCGTAAGTCTGGCGGATGTTGGGCAGCACGGCGTCGACCTCGAGGACCGCCGACAGTTCCATGTTGTTGGCGGCGATGTGGAAGATCCACTCGCGGTCCTTGGCCGCCGGGTGGCGCTGCATCAGGCTGATGACGGCGGCGATATCGCCGGCCACCCCACGCGCCAGCCTGAACGTCACCTTGTCCCAGTGCGTCTCGTAGAAGATTGCCGCCGACACCAGCTGCAGGACGATCAGCGGGGTGACGATGATCATCAGCGAGCGGCCGAGCAGGCTCTTCGGCAGAAATCGCTTGATGGTGGTGGTGATGGGGCCCATGTGGTCATCAGTCCGGACGCAGCACGTAGCCTTTGCCGCGAACCGTCTGCAGGTAACGCGGCAGTTTCGGGTCGTCTTCTATTTTACGCCGGAGCCGCGTCACCTGCACGTCGATTGCGCGGCCGCCGCCGCCGGCGCCGGTCAGCCGGATCAGTTCCTCGCGGCTCAGCACCTGGCCGGGACGGCGGGCCAACGCGCCCAGCAGCGACGCCTCAACGTCGGTGAGCCGGATCAGACGGCCCGCACGGCTGAGCTCGCCGCGCTCGGCCCGGAACAACACGTCGCCCATGCGTACTTCGGCCGCCGGTTCCGCCGGCGCCGGAGCGCGTTTCAGGATGTTGTTGAGGCGCAGCACCAGCTCGCGCGGCTCGAACGGCTTCACTAGGTAGTCGTCGGCGCCTTTTTCCAGTCCCGTTATGCGGTCCTCGGGTTCGGCCATCGCCGTCAGCATCAGGATTGGCACGTCGTTCGACCGGCGCAGGTCCTGGGCGAGCGCGAGGCCGCTCTCGCCCGGCATCATCAGATCGAGAACGATGACGTCGAATGTAAGCGTCGCCAGCTTGGCGCGCGCATCCTTGGCGTCGGCGGCGGCCGCGACCATGAAGCCGTTGTCGGCGAGGTACTTGCGCAACAGTCTACGCAGGCGGTCGTCGTCGTCGACGACCAAGATGTGGGCCTGCCCGGCGGTGGCCGGTTCGGCGCTCAAACGGCCGTCGGCCGCGCCGGTCGGGCGACCCGCTGGCGGTCCTCCTCGTTGATGATGCCGCGCAGCACGGTGCGGAAGCCTTCCACCGCCTCGGCGCCGGCCGCGCGGAAGGCACCGGCGACGCGCTGGCTCTGGCGGTCGGTCAACAACCGCTCGAGATCGGCGCCCTTGGCCGTCAGGTATAGGCGCCGTCGGCGGCGGTCGGCCTTGTCGGTGCGCTGGTGTACGAAGCTGTCGTTGATCAGCTCGCCAAGCACCCTGGACAGGCTCTGCTTGGTAATCTTCAGGATCTGCAGCAACTCGCTGACGGTAATGCCGGGGTTAGCGCCGACGAAGTAGATGACCCGGTGGTGGGCGCGGCCGAAACTGTAGTCGGTGAGGATGGCGTCGGCCTCCTGGGTGAAGTCGCGGTAGGCGAAGAACAACAGCTCCATCGCCTGGCGCAACTCGGCATCGCGCAGGAACAAGGGGTTAGCGCGGTGTTTCGCGCGGAACGAGGAATCGGCCATGGGTCGTGCTCCGCTTCGGGTCCGCCCCGCCGCCCGTTGGGCCGTTGCCGGTAGCGCCCGAGGCGAATGGTCCCAGGCCCGATTGGTGACGGGGCATTTAAGTCAGTGTTATTGACATATATGCCCAAGAATGCTACGCAACGCAAGAACCTTCGGGAGGAACTGCTTTCTAAGAAAGAAAATTCCATGGATACCAAACCGTTCGACGACCGCGACGGGGTGATCTGGTTCAACGGCAAGATGGTTCCCTGGCGCGATGCGCGGATTCACGTGCTGACCCACGCGCTGCATTACGCTTCTTGCGTGTTCGAGGGCGAGCGCTCCTACGGCGGCACGATCTTCAAGCTGACCGAGCACTCGCAGCGCCTGGCCGCCTCGGCCGCCGCGCTCGGCTTCAAGCTGCCCTACAGCGTCGCGGAAATCGACAAGGCCTGCACCGAGACCTGCAAAGCCAACGGCATCGTCGACGGCTACGTGCGGCCCGTGGCCTGGCGCGGCTCGGAGATGATGGGCGTCTCGGCGCAGGCCACCCGCATCAACGTCGCCATCGCCGCCTGGCCGTGGCCGTCGTATTTCTCGCCCGAGGCGCGGATGAAGGGCATTCGGCTGGTGACCTCGAAGTGGCGTCGCCCCGCCCCCGACACCGCGCCGGTGAAGGCGAAGGCGGCCGGGCTTTACATGATCTGCACGCTTTCCAAGCACGCCGCCGAGGACAAGGGCTACCACGACTCGCTGATGCTCGACTGGCGTGGCCGCATCGCCGAGGCGACCGGCGCCAACATCTTCCTGTCGTTCGGCGACGGCAAGCTGCATACGCCGACGCCCGACTGCTTTCTCGACGGCATCACTCGGCGCACCGTGATCGGGCTGGCAAAATTGCGCCAGATCGAGGTCGTCGAGCGCGCCATCATGCCCGACGAGTTGAAAAAGGCGACCGAGATCTTCCTTACCGGCACAGCGGCCGAGGTGACGCCGGTCGGCGCGATCGACGGCATGACCTTCAAGGTCGGCGATCTGACGCGGCTGATGATGGAAGACTACGATAAGGCCGTCGGCAAGGACGCCCACAAGCACGCGCCGGCCAAGCAGGCCGCCCAACGCTGAGCCGCCGTTCTCCGATGATCGATTCCTACAGCTGGCCGCCGGGTTGGGCGAGCGCGCGAATCCTTAGCTCGCGGGTCAAGTAGGCGAAAGCCTCATCGACCGAATCGGTTTCGAACAGCAGGCGCAGGTCCTCGGCGTCGATCACGCCGTGCGCCACCATCGCCTCTAGGTTCATGGTCTCGCGCCAGAACTCGGTGCCATAGAGCACGATCGGGATGGATTTCGTGAGCTTGCGCGTCTGCATCAGCGTCAACAGCTCGAACAATTCGTCGAGCGTCCCGAAGCCGCCGGGGAAGATGACGATCGCCTTGGCGAGATAGACGAACCAGAATTTGCGCATGAAGAAGTAGTGGAACTCGAAATTGAGTTCCCGGGTGATGTAGGGATTGTCCGCCTGCTCGTGCGGCAGCTGCACGTTGAGCCCGGCGTTGATGCCCTTGGCTTCCGAGGCGCCGCGGTTGGCCGCCTCCATGATCCCCGGCCCGCCGCCGGTGCAGACGATGAAGCGGCGGCCGCCGGCCTTCAGCTTCTTCGACCATTCGGTGAGCCGCCGGGCCAGCTCGCGGGCGTCCTCGTAGTAGCGCGACATGGCGAGATCGCGTATCGCCACTTCCTTGTCGCGGCCCTTTGCCTCCTTCAGCCGCTTCTCGGCGACGTCGCGGGCGACCACGCGCGACGAGCCGAAGAACACCACTGTGTCGGCGACCTGGAAATCCTGGAAGCGGGCCTGCGGCTCTAGGTACTCGGCGAGGATGCGGATCGGCCGCGCGTCCGGGTCGCCGAGGAAATCCTCGTCCCGGTAGGCGAGCGTCGGGCCAGAGCGCTTTTGCCGGGTGCGCTTCTTCCGGACGGGACGGGGCGCCATGGGTCTATTCCGCGGCGTTGGGCTTCTTGGCGACGGGCTTCGGTTTTACCCAGCGCGCCGCCGCCTTGTTGTCGGAAGCGCGGGCGTCCACCCATTCGCCGCCGTCGGGGGTCTCCTCGAGCTTCCAGAACGGCGCCTTCGTCTTCAGCCAGTCGATCAGGAAATGGCACGATTCGATGGCCGCTTGGCGGTGGCCGGACGCCGTCGCCACCATGACGATGCGGTCGCCCGGCTCGAGCCGGCCGTAGCGGTGGATGATCAGCACGTCTTCGAGCGGCCAGCGGCTTCTCGCCTCGGCCTCGATCTCGGCCAGCGCCTTCTCGGTCATCTGCGGGTAGTGCTCGAGGGTCATGGCGGCGATCTCCTTCGAGCCGGCGAGGTCGCGGACGATGCCGATGAAGCAGCACACCCCGCCGATAGCGTGGTTGCCGTAGCTCAGCCGCTCCAACTCGCGGCCAACGTCGAAATCCTCGGCCTGCACCTTGATCATCGGTTCACCCTTGGCCGCATGGTTCGGCGACTATAGCACCGGCGCCGCCCGTCCTAAAGCGACCCTAAAGCGGACCCTAAAATGCCCGGCGAAATATCGGTGTCAACCGCCGGTGACCGGCGGGAAGAACGCCACCTCGTCGCCCTCTTTCACGGGGTGGTCGAGGGGCACGTGCTCCTGGTTGACGGCGCAGCGCACCATCGAGACGTCGGCGAAGGCCTCCGCATGGCCGCCGCCGCGTCCCTTCAGCCATCGCATGAGATCGCCGACCGTCTTCACCGCCTTCGGCGGCGCGACCGTCTCTTCCGAAACGCGGGCCTTCTCGCGCAGCCAGGCGAAATACAGCACCTTCATCCCATCACCCCGCTGAACGGCAGGAAGTCGACCACCGTGCCCTGCTTCAGGCCGTCCATGTCCTCGGGCAACTCGACCAGGCCATCGGCCTCGACCATCGAACTGAGTATCCCGGCCCCCGACGCGCGGTACTTGACCGCCACCGGCCGGCCGCCGCCGTTGGATTGCAGCCGCACCCGCGCCCATTCGCGGCGGCCTTTCTTCTTCTTGTAGTCGAAGCCGGCGATCACCGGGAAGCGGGTGCTGCCGACGTCGGTGGCGCCGGCCAAGTGCAATACGAGCGGCCGGCCTATCACCAGGAACGTCACCATCGCCGCCACCGGGTTGCCGGGCAAACCCAAGAACGCCGTCGAACCGACCTGGCCGAGCGCGATCGGGCGGCCCGGCCGGATAGCGAGCCGCCAGAAATGGATTTGGCCCAAGGCGGAAACGGCGGCGCGCACGTGGTCCTCCTCGCCGGCCGAGATGCCGCCGGAAGTGACCAACAGGTCGTGATCGTTCGCCGCCTTCTTCAGCGCCGCGGTGACGACCTTGGCGTCGTCGGCGAGGATGCCGAGGTCGGTGACTTGGGCGCCGAGGTTCTCGAGCAGCGCCATGACGGCGAAGCGGTTGGCGTCGAAAATACAGCCCGCGGGCGCGTCCTCGGACGGATCGCATACCTCGTCGCCGGTCGAGAACACTGCCGCCCTGAGCCGCTTGTAGACGGCGAGCTCGGCCATGCCGACCGAGGCGGCGAGGCCGATCTCCTGGGCGCGCAGCCGCTGGCCGCGCTTCAATATGACCTCGCCCTTCTTGACGTCTTCGCCGGCGAAACGGCGGTTGGAGCCGCGTTTCAGGCCCGGCGGGCAGACCACGCAGTCGCCCGAGCGCTCGCAATCCTCCTCCATGAACACCGCGTCGGGGCCGGTCTTCTGGGTGCCGTCGGCGCCGACCGGCATCGGCGCACCAGTGAAGATGCGCACCGCCTCGCCGCGCTTCGCCGGGTGCTTGAGCGGGTGGCCGGCGGCGACCCGGCCAATGACTTTCAGCCGCGTCTCGGCGTCCGCCTTCAAATCGTCGAAATAGACCGCGTAGCCGTCGACGGCGCTGTTGTCGTGCGGCGGCACGTCGCGCGTCGCGGCGATGTCCCTGGCGAGGATGCGGCCGTTGGCGACGCGCAAGGCAATGGTCTCGGTGGCGGCGACCGGGCCGACGCGCCCGGCGAGGATGGAGAGCGCGTCGTCGAGCGGCATCAGTTCGCCGCCAAACGCGAAGCAGTCGTCCCTAAGCTGCGCCATTCCGCACCTTGGCCTTCAACCGGCAGTGGCCGACGACGAAATCGGCGACCGCGTTGACGTCGTCGAGATCGATCACCGGCCGGCCGATGTCACCAAGATCGGCGTCGCTGGCGACCGCGACGATGGTCGGGTCGTCGGCCGCCAGCATCGGCTTGCCGACCGCCGGGCGGAACACCTCGAGCTTGTGGTGGCGGTGCGCCTTGAAGCCCTCGATCAGCACCAGATCGACCTCGGACAATCGCGCCAAGAGCTCGTCCATCGAGGGTTCCGCCCCGTCGCGGTTCTCGTGCAGGAGCGCCCAGCGCTTGGCGCCGGTGATCAGCACCTCGCTGGCGCCAGCCCTGCGGTGCTCGAACGAATCTTTGCCCGGCCGGTCGATGTCGACGTTGTGGTGGGTGTGCTTCATGGTCGAGACCGAAAACCCGCGATCGATCAGCTCCGGCAACAATTTCACCAGCAGCGTCGTCTTGCCGCTGCCGCTCCATCCCACCAGGCCGAAGATTTTCATGCCGATGCCGTCCGCCCACCAGATCAACGGGGCCCAAGTGTTGGCTGGGAAGCCATGAAAATCAACGAATTCAATTCTTGCCCGCGGCCGGCTTGGGAGCCCTCGGCTTGCGCTTCGGGGCGGGCGCGTGGTCGGTCAAGCGGATGTGACGGAGACCGGCGACCAGGTAGTCGTAGCCGGTGATCAGCGTCAGCGCCGCCGCGCCCCACAGCCCGTAGATGCCGACCTCGGTGGTGGTGAGTGGGCCGAAGTCGGGCCCCGACGGCCCGACCAGCAGGAACCCCAGCGCTACCATCTGGATGCCAGTCTTCCATTTGGCGAGTGTCGTCACCGGCACGCTGACTTGGACTTCGGCCAGGAATTCGCGCAGGCCCGACACCAGGATCTCGCGGCACAGGATCACCGCCGCCGGCAGAACGGTCAGCCCCGAGAACCGGTGGATGCCGACCAGCACCAGCAGCACGGAAGCGACCAGCAGCTTGTCGGCGATCGGATCGAGGAACCGTCCGAACGCCGACTGTTGGTGCCAGGCGCGGGCGAGGTAGCCGTCGAAGAAGTCGGTGACGCAGGCGAAGGTATAGGCGGCGAACGCCAGCCAACTGCCGAGCGGGTCGTCGACGAACAGCAACAGTGCAACCAGCACCGGGATGGCGATGATGCGCGAGAATGTCAGGATGTTGGGCAACTTGTTCAGCATGTCGGGTCCAGGTCGGGGATTCGGGGGTGGCGGCGTATTGTAACCTCTAAATACCCGGTTGCGAAATCAGCCCTCTGGGTGGAACCAGTCGTAAATGCGCGCCGCCGTCGTCCGGCTGATGCCCTCCACCGCCTCCAAATCCGCGCGGCCGGCCTCGGCCACCGCCTTAGCGGCGCCGAAATGGTGCAGCAGCGCCTTCTTGCGCTTGGCGCCGATGCCCGGGATGTCGTCGAGCAGTGACTTGCCGATCGCCTTCGAGCGCTTGTCGCGGTGCGCGCCAATGACGAAGCGGTGCGCCTCGTCGCGGAGCCGTTGCAGGAAGAACAGCACTGGGTCGCGCGGCGGTAGCATCATCGGCCGGCGCCCCGGCCGGTAGATGCGCTCGCGGCCGGCGTTACGGTCCGGGCCTTTGGCGATCGCCGCCACCGGCAGGCCCTCGATGCCGAGCTCCTCGAACACGCCGAGCGCCGCCGAAAGCTGCCCCTGGCCGCCGTCGATCAGCACCAGGTCGGGCCATTGCCCTTGCGCGCCGTCCGGATCCTCCCTCAACGCGCGGCTGAAGCGGCGGGTCAGCACTTCCCGCATCATCGCGTAGTCATCGCCTGGCGACGCGGCGGCATCGCCCTTGATGGTGAACTTGCGGTAGGCCTTCTTCACTAGGCCTTCGGGTCCGGCGACAATCATCGCGCCGACCGCCTTGGCGCCGGATACGTGGCTGTTGTCGTAAACCTCGATGCGCTCCGGCGGCGCCTCCAGATCGAGGGTCCTGGCCAGTGCCTCCAGAAGCCGCCATTGCGAGGCGCTTTCCGCCATCCGGCGGGCAAGCGCCTCCTTGGCGTTGATCAGCGCGTGCCTGACTAGGTTCAGCTTGTTGCCGCGCGCCGGGCGGATGAGCCGCACCCGCCGGCCGGCGCGCATGGAGAGCGCTTCGGCGACCAGCGCCAGGTTCGGCGGCGTGTGGCTGAGCATCACCGTCCGCGGCGGCTCGGCGCGGGCGTAGAACTGGCCCAGGAACGCCTCCACCACCTCGGCCGGGCCGTCGCCGGCGGCGTGGCTCGGGAAGTACGCCCGGTTGCCGAAGTTGGCGCCGGTGCGGAAGAAGAATACCTGCACGCAGGTCTGACCGCCGGCTTGGTGAGCGGCGACCACGTCGGTCTCGCCGACGCCGGCAAGGTTGATGTCCTGGTGCGCCTGGACGCTGGTTAGCGCCCGGATGCGGTCGCGGTAGCCGGCGGCTTCTTCGTAGTTCTCGGCGTCGGACGCCTCCTGCATCTGCTTCGCAAAGCGCTGCTGGATCTTCTGCGAGCCGCCCTTCAGGAACTCCCGCGCCTCCTCCACCGATTGCCGGTACTCGGCCTCGCCGATGCGGCCGACGCACGGCGCCGAACAGCGCTTGATCTGATGCAACAGGCACGGCCGGGTGCGGGCGGCGAATACCGCGTCGGTGCAGGAGCGCAGCAGGAACGCCCGCTGCAGCACGTTGATCGTCTCGTTGACCGCCCAGGCGGACGCGAACGGGCCGAAGTAGTCGCCCTTGCGGCTCTTGGCGCCGCGGTGCTTGAGGATCTGCGGGAACCGATGGTCGCCGGTGACTAGGATCGACGGGAACGACTTGTCGTCGCGGAGCAGGATGTTGTAGCGCGGCTGAAAGCGCTTGATCAGGTTGGATTCGAGCAGCAGCGCCTCGGCCTCGGTGTGGGTGGTGACAAACTCCATGGCCGCCGTCTCGGCGATCATGCGCCGGGTGCGGATCGGATGGCGTTCCGGGCGCACATAGCTCAACACCCGCTTCTTCAGGTTCTTGGCCTTGCCGACGTAGAGCACGGCGCCGCGCGGGTCGATCATCCGGTAGACGCCAGGCTGGCCGGGCAGCGTCTTCAGATGGGACTGAACGACCGGGGCGCCCTTCAGCGCTGCCACGGGCGGCGGACCGGAGGGCCTCTCGGAAAGCGGCGCCTCGGCGGGTGCCGCGGGCGCGGCGTCGCCGGCGGCGGCCGTGCGGCCGCGCCGCTTAGGCTTTTCCGATGTCGGCTGTCGCCGCTCGCTCATCGCACTCACCGCCGATGCCCCGGATGGTCCTTGGGAGGGTCCCAGACGGCCCGTCCAAGTACCTGACAAACCTTTGTTTTGGCGCGGATTCTAAACGACTCCCGGGATTCACGGAACCTGTGGATAAGGTTGTTGAAAAGCCGCCCGCGCCTGGGATTATCCTGCTCAAACAGCCGGCTTTCCTCGTCTGGCCTTCATATCCTGCATCGTGCCGTAACCACGGCCATTCTGTTAACTTGTTGATTTTATGAAACGAATCCTGGACGCGGGGGGAAGATCTCCCACCGTCACACGTCCGTCAAATATAGTTAACCGAGTTCCAAACAATCCGCCGGCCTGTGTAAAACTTGTCGACGGCGATTGCCTAAATTGCCGATCCGAATAGAAGTACCGGCCCGACTAAAGACACTGATTTATACTTTGGAATTGAACCTTTCGATTTCGACGCCGGCGCTTTCTGCATCCTCGAGTATGTCCAATTTCTCGACCCGCACCCGGGCCGATTTTACCCGCCGATCCTCGAGGCACATGGCGGCGATGTTCTCGGCCAGGGTCTCGACTAGGTTGACGTGGCCGCGGTTGCAGATCCGTTCCACCCCCCGGGCCAACTGCTCGTAGCAGATGACGTTGCGGATATCGTCGTCGATCAGCCGGTCGCCCTCCATGACCGCCAGGTCAAGGTTGATCCGCACTCGCTGTTCGGCGTCCCGCTCGTGGCGGTGGACGCCGATCGAGCACGGCACCATCAGGTTGCGGATGAAGACGTGGCGGAGCTTGCGCCCGGCGTCGGCGATCTTTACCGGTTTGACGAGCTTGATATGGCTTGCGGTCATCGCGGTCCTCATTCCGCCGTGCGTCGGGTGGTGGAACCCGGAGCCCAGCCCAGGTGCTGGCCGCCGTCGAGCACGATCATCTGCCCGGTCACCGATGGGGCGTCAAGGAGGAATCGCACGGCGCGGCAGATCTCCTCGGGGTCGACCCGGCGCTGCAGCGGCAATTTCGACCATTGGCGGCGGAATTGCTCCTCGGTCTGATGCACGCTCGGCAGCGTCGGCCCCGGGCCGATGGCGTTGACGCGGATGCCGGGCGCCAGCGCCAGCGCCAGGTTCTGGGTCAATCCCCACAGCGCCACCTTGCTCACCGTATACGAGGTGAAATAGGGGGTGACGTTCCACACCCGTTGGTCGATCAGGTTGATGACGTGGCCCTCGGTCCGTTTCGGCAACTGGGCGGCGAACGCCTGGGTCAGCAGGAACGGCGCCCGTACGTTGACCTGCATGTGGGCGTCCCAGGTCTCGCGCGTCGCTGTGCGCGGGTTGTCCTCCTTGAACACCGAGGCGTTGTTGACCAGGCAATCCAGCGGCCCGACCGCGGCCGCCGCCCGGGCGACCAGTTTGGCGGCCGCCTTTTCGTCCATCAGGTCGGCCTGGACGGCCGCCGCCTTGCCGCCGCCCGCCTTGATCTCGGCGACCGCGGATTCGGCATCCTTCTTCGAGCGATTGTAGTGCACGACCACGGTGGCGCCGGTGGCCGCCAAGTCCAGCGCGATGGCGCGGCCGATGCGGCGCCCGGCGCCAGTGATCAGGACCGTGTGCGAGGCCATGCTGTTCATCGCCGGAGCATGGGGGATGGTTCAAGCGCGCGCAAGGGGCGGCCGGGACCCCGGTTTCAGCCGCCGGCGGCGATGCGTTCCGGCAGGCCGCAGAATTCGGCGATGACGTCGTCGTAGAGGCGGCGCTTGAACGGCACGATCAGCCCGGGCAACTCGTTCATCGCCACCCACCGCCATTCGACGAACTCCGGCTTGTGGTGGTTGTCGAGGACGAAGTCGGAATCCTCGCCGGTGAAGCGGAGCGCGAACCACTTCTGCGTCTGCCCCCGGAATTTGCCGCCCCAGGCGACTCCGACCAAGTCCGGTGGCAGGTCGTAGGTCAGCCAGTCCCTGGTCTCGGCGACGATCTCCGCCTTGCGAGTGCCAGTCTCCTCCTCGAGCTCGCGCAGCACCGCGTCCGCAGGCGTTTCGCCTTCGTCGATAGCGCCCTGCGGCATCTGCCAGGTACCGTGGTGGCGCGACGAACCTGTGCGGCGGCCGACGAATACCTTTCCCTGGCGGTTGATCAACATGGCGCCGACGCCGCGTCGGTAGGGCAGCGACGACGCCGTCGGAGACTTGCGGCTGCTCATAGCGTTCGCGACAATTACTTTTTCGGCGGCGGGGCCGGCTGCTTGGCTGGCTGCTTAGCCGACTGCTTGGCCAGCGCCGACACCGGGACCAGGGCCACCTTCTTTTGCTTCAGCGTCGCGGTCCAGTTGATCAGGCGCTCAATGGTGGCAGGATGGGGATGCGCGGCGGCAACCGCGACCGTGCGTTCGCGAACCAGTTGCTCGAGTTCATTCAGCTTCGCCTCGACAGCCAGCCGCGACGGATCCTCGTCGAGGGTGAGGTCGCTGGTCACCCTCGGCAGGCCGACCTTGGCTGCGATCTTGGGCGTCGCCACGGTGCCCTGGGGACCGGTGGTGACCAGCATCAGGCCGCGCGCCTTTA
>JACPJY010000155.1 GCA_016187325.1 Rhodospirillales bacterium
CTGGAGGAGATGATCGAGTTCGAGTTCCCGGTATTCGCCCGGCATCTGGTGCCGACCACCGGCCGCACGCGCCTTAAGGTCGAGGCCATCAACGTGTCGGTCGAGATCGACGGCGTAGCCGTGGCGCCGGGCGACATCATCGCCGCCGATGGCACCGGCATCGTCTGCCTGCCGGCCGACCGCGCCGACGAGATCGTGCGCATCGCGGAGGGATTCGCCCGCGACGACGCCGCTGCCGAGGACGATCTCAAGGCCGGGCTGACGTTTTCCCAGGCAATGGCCAAGTACAAGAGAATCTGAAGGCTCACGCCATGGCCGCCGTTCCCACCTTGGCCGAGACCGTCGTCGGCGCGTTGAAGCGCCGCGGCGTCAAGCGGATGTTCGGCATCCCCGGCGGCGGCTCAAGCCTTGATTTGATCGACGCAGCCGGCAAGGCTGGCATCGAGTTCGTGCTGACGCGCACCGAGACGGCAGCGGCGATCATGGCCGCCGTCACCGGCGAGCTCTCCGCCACCCCCGGCGTCGTGCTGACCGGCGTCGGCCCCGGCGCCGCCAGCGCCGTCAACGGCATCGCCTACGCCCATCTCGAACGCGCCCCGGTGGTGCTGATCACCGACGGCCCGGCGTCGTCGCTGCATCAGGCGTTCGACCAGAACGCGCTTTTCCGGCCGATCACCAAGAGCCAGGGGCGGCTCAGGCCCGAGAACGGCCGCACCGCCATCGAAGCCGCCATCGAAACCGCTCTGACGCCGCCGTGGGGGCCGGTGCATCTGGATTTGACGGCCAAGGACGCCGGCCGACCAGTTGCGAGCGACGCGGGCCCGCCCGCCCCGCCGGTGGCGAAGGCCGACCCCAAGGACTTGGCGCGGGCCCGCCGCCTGCTCGCCGGCAGCCGCAGGCCGGTGCTACTGGTCGGCCTGGAGGCGCGGCACGGCGACGGCCCCGCCGCCGTGCGGCGGCTGGCCGACGGCCTCGCCTGCCCGGTGCTGCTTACTTACAAGGCCAAAGGCGTGCTGGCCGATGAGCACGCCGACGCCGTCGGCATGTTCACTGGCGCCGCGGTGGAGGCCGACTGCATCGGCCGCGCCGACTTGATCGTTTGCTTCGGCCTCGATCCGGTGGAGATGATTCCCGGCAAGTGGCGCTACGACGCACCGATCCTGGACTTGCGCCTGGCCGCCGGCGCCGAGCTGCCGGCGACGCCCGAATGCCGCGTCGTCGGGCCGCTTGCCGCCACGGTCGCGGCGTTGCTGCCGCTCGCGGCGACGGCGTGGATGGCGGACGAGATCGCGGCCTTGCGCGACGCCATGCGGGCGCGGGTCGCCGTCGGCGGCGCCGGCCATACCGCCGGCACCGTGGTCGAGGCGCTCGGCGAAGCGGCGCCGGCGGGATGCCGACTCGCCGTCGATGCCGGTGCCCACATGTTCAGCACACTCGCATCGTGGCGGGCGGAGGAATCTTTCGGCGTCCTCAAATCGAACGGGCTTTCGACCATGGGCTTCGCCCTGCCAGCGGCGATCGCGTCGGCATTGCAGGAGCCGAATCGTCCGGTCGCCGCCGTCACCGGCGATGGCGGCCTGATGATGTGCCTCGCCGAGTTGACCACGGCGATCGAGCGGCGCTGCCGCGTCGTCGTCGTGGTCATCAACGACGCGGCGCTGTCGCTGATCGACATCAAGCAGCAGCGCCAGCAGCGCAAGAGCCGCGGCGTGCGCTATCCGGCCGTCGACTTCGCTGGCGCCGCTAGGGCCCTCGGTTGCCGGGCGTGGCGCCTCGACGCCGGCGACGCACTCACGCCGGTGCTCGAGGACGCGTTCAAGGGCGACGGGCCGGCGCTGGTCGGCGTTACCATCGAGCCCAGCGGCTACGGCGACCAGTTGGTGGCGATCCGGGGATAAGCCGGCAACGGGCGAACGGCGTCAGGACGCCGCAACGCCGGCATCAGCGCCGCACGTCTGGCACGTTCCTGAGCAGGACGAGCCCGACGACGAAGAATCCCAGTATGGTCGCCATGCCGGCGCGCTGGCTGCCGGCGGCCGCCGTGGCCCACGCCAGCACCGCCGGCCCCATGAAGGCGGTTACTTTTCCCGACAGCGCGTAGAGCCCGAACATCTCGTTGCGGAGCATCGGCGGCGCCATGTGCGCCATCAGCGAACGGCTTGCCGACTGCGCCGGGCCGACGAACAGCCCGAGCGGCAGACCGAACACCCAGAACATCGTCTTCGATTCGATGACCAGCAGGCTGCCGCCCAGGACGGTCAGCATGACGACCGCGCCGATGATGGTGCGTTTCGGGCCGAACCAGTCGTCGAACCAGGCAAACAGCGCCGCGCCGATGCCTGCCATCAGGTTCATGGCGACGCCGAACATGATCAGTTCCGAAAAGCCCATTCCGAAGCTGCCGGCGGCGTAGATGCCGCCAAACGTGAATAGGGTGTTCAGACCTTCGGTGTAGAACATGCGCGCCACCAGGAACCAGATGATTGGCCGGTGCCGTCGATAGTCGCGGATCGTCCCGGCCAATGTCTTCAGGCCGCTACGGACGGATCCCCCCCACGACGCGGCGGTTCGGGCGGTATCCGGCGTGAACAGGAACAGCGGCACCGCGAACACCGACAGCCACAGCGCCACCATCGGGCCAGTTACGCGCACGTGCTCGGCCGCCGCCTTGTCGAGGCCGAGCCACGGCACCTCGGCATCGACGAAGCCGATGAAGGCGAGGCCGAGGCAGGCGAGGCCGCCGACGTAGCCGAATCCCCACGCCCATCCCGAGACGCGGCCGATGCGGTCGCGTCCCGCCAAATCCGGCAGCATCGCGTTGTAGAACACCGTCGCCATCTCGAACGTCAGGTTGGAAACGGCGACCAGCACCAGGGCCATGATCGCGTAGGCCGGATCCGGCTTGACGAACCACAATAGCGCCGTCGACAGCGCGAGCGCGACCGTGAACCAGAAGATCCACGGCTTGCGGCGGCCCGCCTGGTCGGCGATGGCGCCTAACGGCGGACTCAGGACGGCGATGAAAATTCCGGCAATGCTGATCGCATAGCCCCACATCTCGGTCCCGCGCACCGGGTCGGCGGCAACGCCCTTTACGAAGTAGGCGCTGAAGACGAAGGTTGAGATGACAGCGGCGTAGGCCGAGTTGGCCCAGTCGTACATCGCCCAGGACACGAGTCCGAGACGGGAAGCCGGCAGGCGCTGTTCGGGGCTGGCCATGGGTGGTCCCGATCCGGGCGATCGCGGGCCGTGCTTCGGCATCGTTCGCGAGGGGTCCGGTGCCCGCTTCTGCTTGGCTGTTTGGCGTATTTTCGCGCGCCGCACAAGGGCGGCTTTCTCGACCCATCGATCGGTAGCGGCCGAGCGGGCCGGGCCCGACGGCAAAACCCTTTCCCAACCGACCGGGTCGGGCGAGGATGGCCGTCCGATGCTGGTTCTCGATGAAAAGCGGGTACGTGCCGCGATCACCGTCGCCGACCTGATCCCGGTGATGGAGCGAGCGCTGATCGACTTCTCCGCCGGCCGCGTCGTCCAGCCAACGCGCCAGATGCTCGAGGTTCCCGATCGCGGCGGCCTGTTCGCGCCAATGCCGGTGATCATGGACGACGTCATCGGCGTCAAGGCACTCACCTATTATCCCGGCAACGCAGTGCGCGGGATTCCTACCCACCATGCCCAGATCCTGCTGTTCCGCGCCGACACCGGC
>JACPJY010000129.1 GCA_016187325.1 Rhodospirillales bacterium
CGATCCGGCTCGAGGCCATCGGCGCCGTGCAGTCGCGTTCGACGGTGCAGGTGCGCTCGCGCGTCGATGGCCAGCTAGTCGCCGCCGAATTCCGCGAGGGACAGTGGGTCAAGAAGGGCGATCTGCTGTTCCGCATCGACCCCAGGACGTTCCAGGCGCAACTGCGTCAGGCCCAAGCCAACCTCGCCCGCGACCAGGCGCAGCACGAAAAAGCGCGCTCCGATCTCGACCGCTACGCGCAGCTCTCGCAGAAGGGGTTCTCGTCGCAGCAGAAGTACGAGGAGGCCAAGGCGACCCTCGCGGCACTGCAGGCGATCATCCGCGCCGATCAGGCGGCGGTCGAGATGGCCAAGCTGCAACTCGAGTTCACCGAAATCCGGGCACCGATCGACGGCCGCACCGGCAACATGCTGATCACGCCGGGCAACCTGATTAAAGCCAACGATACGCCGGCGCTGGTCGTCATCAACGAAACGCGGCCGATCTACGTCGCCTTCTCGGTACCCGAAAGCAACGTCGCCGACCTCAAGGCACGAATGGTCAAGGGGCCGCTGTCGGTGACGGTGTCGTTGCCCGAGCGGCCCGACAAGCGGATGACCGGCGACGTCACCTTCATCAACAACGCCGTCGATACCGCCACCGGCACCATTCAGCTGAAAGCGACGTTCGCCAACGACGACGAGATCCTGACCCCCGGCCAGTTCGTGCGCGTCGCCGTCAACCTCGACACGCTGACCGACGCGCTGGTGGTGCCGACCGGCGCCATCCAGGACGGCCAGAAGGGCTCCTATGTGTTCGTCGTGCGCTCCGACATGACGGTGGAGCCGCGCAACGTCACCATCGGTCCGGCCGCCGACAACCGCACGGTCGTCCGCAGCGGCGTCGCAGCCGGCGAGACCGTGGTCACCGACGGCCAGCTCCGGCTGTTCCCGGGCGCCCCCGTGCAACCGCAAAAGTCCGGCGTCGCCGACGGAGCGCCGGGGAAGGCCGACGCCGGCAAGGGGCAGGCCGGGAAACGGGATTCCAATAGTAAGGGCGCGGCGAAACACGACCCCGGCAAGGACTCGGGCAAGCCTGAGGCCCGTCAATGAACGTATCCGAGCTTTCCATCCGCCGGCCGGTGATGACGACGCTGGTGATGGCAGCGCTCCTGGTGTTCGGCCTCTTCGCCTACCGGGCGTTGCCGGTCAGCGAACTGCCCAAAGTCGATTTCCCAACCATCGAGGTGACGGCGCTGATGCCCGGCGCCAACCCGGAAACCATGGCGGCGTCAGTGGCGACGCCGCTCGAGGGCAGCTTCTCGCGCATCGCCGGCGTCGAGGCGATGACCTCGATCAGCGCCGAAGGCTCGACCCGGGTCACGCTCGAATTCGCCCTCGACCGCGACATCGACGCCGCCGCGCTCGACGTGCAGTCGGCGATCTCGGCGGCGCTCCGCCTGCTGCCCCAGGACCTGCCCAACCCGCCGAGCTTCCGCAAGATCAATCCCGCCGACTTCTCGATCTTCCTGATGGGGCTGACGTCGGCGACGCTGCCGCTGTCGACCGTCGACGAGTACGCCGAAACCATGATTGCGCAGCGCATCTCCACCATCCCCGGTGCGCGCCGGCAACAGCTACCTGCCGACGGGCTCGCTCAGCGGCCCGCAGCGGGTGCTCTCGGTGCAGACGACGGGACGCCTCAACAACGCCTCCGATTACAACCAGTTGATCGTCGCCTATCGCAACGGCGCGGCGGTGCGCCTCAACGAGGTCGGCCGCGCCGTCGACGACGTCGAGTTCAACAAGGTCGCCTCCTATTTCGACAACGTCCAGGGCATCTTGCTGGCGGTCCAGCGCCAACCGGGCAGCAACACCATCCAGGTGGTGGACGCGATCAGCGCGTTGTTGCCAAATATCCGCCAGCAGCTTCCGGCGTCCGTCAATCTCGAGGTCATGTACGACCGCGCCGCGTCCATTCGCGCCTCGATCGCCGACGTGCAGTTCACGCTGGTGCTGGCCGCCGCGCTGGTGGTGATGGTGATCTTCCTGTTCCTGCGCAACCTGGCGGCCACCGTGATCGCTTCCATCGCGCTGCCGATTTCGGTGATCGGCACGTTCGCCGGCATGTATGCGTTCGGGTTCAGCCTCAACAACCTGTCGCTGATGGCATTGACGCTGTCGGTAGGGTTCGTCGTCGACGACGCCATCGTCATGCTCGAGAACATCATGCGCCACCGCGAGAAGGGCGAGTCTGCGTTCGAAGCTGCCCTCAAGGGTTCGCGCGAGATTACGTTCACCGTCATCTCAATGACGTTGTCGCTGGTCGCGGTATTCATCCCGGTGATGTTCATGGGCGGCATGCTGGGGCGTCTGCTGTTCGAGTTTTCAGTCTCGATCAGCTGCGCCATCATCGTGTCCGGCGTTGTGTCGCTGATGCTGACGCCGATGATGTGCAGCCGCTTCATTCCAGACCACAAGCCGAGCGACGCCCACGGCCGATTCTACAGGGCCTCGGAAAAGACGTTCGACGGCATGCGCGGGGTCTATGACGCAAGCCTTCGCTGGTGCCTGGCGCATCGCCGGACGGTTATGGGCGTGTTCCTGTTGACCATCGTCGCCACGGTCGTCCTCTATCGCGTGGTCCCGAAGGATTTCCTGCCGGCGGAGGACACCGGCCGCCTGATCGCGTTCTCGCAAGGCGGCCAGGACATCTCGTTCGAGGCCATGCTCCGCTACCAGCGCGAGGCGGCAGAGATCGCCATCGCCGACCCGAACATCGATAAGGTGATGTCACGCACCGGGGCGTCCGGCAGCCGCATCACCGACAACGCCGGCCTGCTGTTCCTGCGGATCAAGCCCCGCGACGCACGGCCGGAACCCGACATCAACAAAGTCGTCCAGGACCTTAGGCGCAAGCTCAGCCGGATTCCCGGCATCAAGGTGTCGCTGCAGAACCCGCCGGCGATCCGCGTCGGCGGCCGGCTGGCCAACGCCGAGTATCAGTACACGATCCAGGACCTCGACCTCGACACTCTCTACAAGTGGGCGGAGGTGCTGGAGCTCGAAATCGCCAAGCTGCCCGGGTTCCAGGACGTCTCCAGCGACCTCGCGGTCGCCCGCCCGGCGGCCGTCGTCGACATCAACCGCGACAAGGCCTCGACGCTCGGCATCACCGCCGACCAGATCGAGTCGGTACTGGCCAGCGCCTTCGGCTCGCGCCGGGTGTCAACCATCTATTCCGCCACCAACCAGTTCGCGGTGATCCTCGAGGTCGATCCAGAATACCAGACCGACACGCCGATGATGTCGAAGCTGTATATTCGCGCGCCGTCGGGCATGCTGGTGCCGCTCGACGCCGTCGCCTCCATCCGCCGCGGCGTCGGGCCGTTGACGATCAACCACCAGGGCCAGATCCCGGCGGTGACGATTTCATTCAACCTGATGCCGGAGGTGACGTTGGGCACCGCGCTCGACCGCATCCGCGACCTGGAGCGCGAGCTGCAGATCCCGGCGACGCTGACCACCAGCTTCCAGGGCACCGCCAAGGCGTTCGAGAAGTCGCTACAGGGCATGGGGCTGCTGCTGGTGATGGCGATCCTGGTCATCTACATCGTGCTCGGCATCCTCTACGAAAGCTTCATCCATCCGCTGACCATTCTCTCGGGGCTCCCGGCGGCGGGCGTCGGCGCCATCCTGGCGCTGATGGCGTTCGGTGTTCCACTCAGCCTTTACGCCTTCGTCGGCATCATCATGCTGGTCGGCATCGTCAAAAAGAACGCGATCATAATGATCGACTTCGCCATTGCCGCCGAGCGCGAGCAGAAATTGCCGCCCGAGCAAGCGATCTACCAGGCGGCGCTGACCCGGTTCCGCCCGATCATGATGACGACCATGGCGGCGCTGGCCGGCAGCCTGCCGATCGCCATCGGTATCGGCCACGGCGGCGAAGCGCGCATGCCGCTCGGCCTCGCCGTGGTCGGCGGGCTTCTGTTGTCGCAGGTCCTGACGCTCTACATCACGCCGGTGATCTATCTCTATCTCGACCAGCTGCAGACCCGTTTCAGGCAGAAAAGGAAGAAGAAATCAGCGGCACCGGCGGCGCCGCACCCGGCGCCCGGGGAATGATCGGGCCTCTAGCCCTGGATCACGAACCACAGCAACGCCGGCAGCGTCGCGAACGACAGCAGCGTCGAGATCAGCACCACGCCCGCGATCTCCTGCGGGCGGTTGTCGTGAAGCTGGGCGTAGACGTAGTTAAAGACGGCCGCCGGCATCGCGCACTCGATGATCAGTACGCCCCTGGCGGCGCCTTCGTAGCCCAATAGCGCCGCCGCGCCCCACCCGACCAGGAAACCCATCGCCAGCCGGAACAGCGACAGCGCGACGCTGCGCCCCATGCTGGCGATCCTGAGGCCGGCCAACGACACGCCGAGCGCGATCAGCATCAGCGGGATCGCGAAACCGCCCATGAGATCGAGCGACCGGAACAGCCACTCGGGCACCGGGATGTCGGCGAACTTGACGATCAGCGCCAGCACCACCGACCATACTAGCGGCTCCCTCAGCGCCTGCGCCGGATTGGCGTTGCCGGCGGCGATCGCCGGGCCGAGGACAAACAGGATGACGGCGTTGACGGTGAAGTACGAAATCCCGAGTGCCAGCCCCTCGTCGCCGAACGCCAGCAGGCAAAGCGGCAGCCCCATGTTGCCGGTGTTGGCGAAGATCATCGCCGGTAGGAAGGCGCGCCGGTCGAGATTGGCGAGTTTGAGCGCCGGCACGGTGATGGCGGCGAACACGACCAGCGTCGCCAGCGACGCGAACCCCATCACTCCCATCGCCTGCGCCGTGATCTCGACCTTGACCAAGGTGGTGAACACCAGGCATGGGAAGCCGACGAACGTCACCAGCCGGGTGACGAAGGCGACCTCGAACCGCTCGCCCCGCTTGGCCCACACGAAGCCGACGACGGAGCACAGAAACACCGGCGCGATGATGGTGAAGATGTCGGCCTGCATGGTGTCGGGAGATTCTGCCTCAGCCGATGGCGGGACGGGTGTGGGGGCGGTGGCGCCGGCCGCTTAGCGCCGGCGGCCGAGCATCTTGGCGTTGCGGGCGGTGATAATCTTGGTGACGTTGACCCCATCATCGGAGATCGGCAGCCGCAACACCGGATAGACCCCGGCGGCGCCGGTGGCCTTCATCGCCCGGTGCATGACCTTCTGCACTGCCTTGGTCTTCAGCATCTCGGTGCCGTATTTGAGGAACTGCGTCATCACCCCGAAGTGTTCGACCTCCGACAGCCAGGCGCCGGTGATATCGATGCCGAAGATGTCCCACAGATCGACGCCCCAGAAACGGACGCGGAAATCGTTCCTGGCCGGGTCGTAATCGACGACCACCAGGCCGCCGCGCACCTGCGGCGGCAGCTTCATGATGTTGAAGTCGGCCCAACGCGGCGCGAACGCCTCGCCGCGCGCCTTGTTCCAGTAGTCGAGCAGCGGCATCAGGTCCCATGCCTCGAGGTCCCGGTCGGAAGCCTCGCCGATCTGCGCTGCCGGTACGATCCGTGTCTTCGGAGGTCGTGACAATGGCGACATGGCGACATTCACGATATCATGGACCGGCGGCCGGGGCCATTTTCGGGTGATGACGCCCGATATCCCGGCACGTCGTCACCGGTCGTGGTGCGGCTGAATCAAGGCAAATCCTCGCACGGGCGACCGAAAATCGGCTCCACTTGGCATGCCGTCTGGGCCACGCTCTTTATAGGAGGGGATGGGTGCGGCCTACCGCCGCCAGCCGAGCCGTTTGGCATTGCGGACAGTGATGATCTTGGTGACGGTCGTCCCGTCGTCGGAGATCGGTAATCTGATCACCGGATAGATTTTGGTTTCGCCCGTTGCCGTTTCGGCGTGGTGCAGCACCTTTTGTACTTCTTTAGTCTCCAGGATCTTGATGCCGTGCTCGAGGAACTGTTTCATCACGCCCATGTGCTTGATGTCGGAAAGCCAGGCCCCCGTCAGGTCAACGCCGAACATGTCCCACAGATCAACACCCCAGAAACGGACGCGGAAGTCGTTCCTCCCCGGATCGTGATCGACCACCACCAACCCGCCGCGGACGTCCGCGGGCAAGTCGATGATGTGGAAGTCCTCCCAGCGGGGCGCGAAGGCGTCGCCGCGGACCTTGTTCCAATAGTCGAGTAAAGGGTCAATATCCCAGGCCTTCAGATCGTCGTCGGATGCCTCGCCGATTTGCTCGGCGGCAACAATAGGCGAGTTTGGTGACCTTGCCGATGCCGCCATGGTGCCGGCTACGTTACCCTGTCGGCGGCACCGAACCCATTTTTCCGCCGGACCGCCGACTCGGTCATTCCGGCGCATTTCGCCACTTTTTCGAAGCCGCCAGCGGCCCTGATAAACTCTTCGACGGAACGGGATGTGCGCATGGTGGCATTCATATGGAATTAACTTCCATCTTTTAAGCTATTTTTTCCCTGCCGCCATCGGCGTCGCCGTCGGAAAATAATTCCATGTGGACATGGTGGCAGCGGCTCGAGCAAGCAAGGCGCGACAAGGGTTGGACGAAACGCGAACTCGCGGAGAGGTCGGGCGTCGACTACCAACGCGTCGTCAAATACACCAATGGCGAAGTCGATCAGCCGCGCGGCAACGCGCTCGATCGGCTGGCCCGTGCTTTCGGCCGCTCCCGGTTGTGGCTGCAATTCGGCGAGCGTTACGAACAACAACAGGGTGCCACCGGTGGTGGCCCCGGTTTGGCGGGCGATGCCTATCGCGCGCCGGGCTCAACGCCGACGCTCTCGTTCGTTGACGACGATGACCTGTTCGCCGAACTCGCCGCCGGTCTCGCGGAAATCCATAAATCCCTCGGCCTTTCCGCCGACGCTGCCAAGATCGCCAAGGTCGCCTTTCAGGAGTGGCCGGACATCACTGCTGCCTCGCGGACACCCGAAGAGCGACGCGCCAATACCCGTTTTGTCCTGCAACGCCATCGCCGCTGGCTGATCGAGCACCGCAACGAGATTCTGGACGATGATCAGCCACCGCCAAAGAAAGGGCCAGGCACCCGGGCGCGTCCTCAGGGACGAGCCCGAGTGCGTGGAGGAATGGGCGCGCGGAGAAGGTGATAGCCACGACCAGGCTGGTCAAGAAGTGCAGGTTCGCCACCCCCGTCGATCGCGACGCCGTCGCCCGCGACTGGCGGGCGCGCGGCTATTCCTGCGAGCCGTTCACCGACCCGCCGGGGCGGGAGTAGAACGACTTCCGCCACGCCACCAACGAGCTGGTCACCGTCGTCGAGGGCAAGCTGGAATTGACCGTCGGCGGCGACACGGTGATATGCGGCGAAGGCGACGAGGTGTTCATCCCCAAGGGCGCGGTGCATTCGGTGAAGAACGTCGCGCCCGGCACCACCCGCTGGCTTTACGGCTACGATTGAGCGGTATTTGCCGCGGACGGCCTCGTCACGTCGGCTCCGCGGGCGGTTTCGGCGCGGTGCGCATCACATGCTCGCGCCAGGCGATGAACGCGGTGGCGCCGAAGATCATGACACCGCCGACGAGCGTGAAGGCGTTCGGCACCTCGGCAAACCACAAATACGCGATCGCCGACACCCAGATCAGTTTCATGAAGTCGACCGGCATGATGACGTGGGTCTCGGCCACCCGAAGCGCCTCGGCCATCGCCAACTGGCCGGCGCCGCCAAGAATGCCGATGCCGACCAGCCACGCCAGTTGCTCCCACGTCGGCCATTGCCAGACGAGCAACGCCGCGATCAGTGACAACGGCGCCATCACCAGCGACATGTAGATGGTGATGGTGACCGCCGATTCGGTGCGGCCGAGCGACTTGATGATCACCATGCACACCCCCCACAGCAGCGCCGAGAACACCGTCAGCAAGGCGCCAAGCCCGACCTCGGCATACCCCGGCCTGAGGATGACCAGTGTGCCGAGGAAGCCGACCACGATGGCGGTCCAGCGCCGGATGCCGGCGCGCTCGCCGAACACCGCCATCGCCAGCAGGGTGGCGAAGATCGGCGCCGAAAATGACAACGCCGTCACCTCGGCCAAGGGCGTAATGGCGAGCGCAGTGAAGAATGCCAGCATCGAGATGACGTTGAGCACGCCTCTCAGCGTCAACAGTCCGAGCTTGGCCGTGCGTAGTGGCGCGAGCCCCAGGCGGACCAACCACGGCACCACCACGATCAGCCCGAATACGTTGCGGAAGAACGCGATCTCGAACGGATGCAGCGCCGCCGACACGTGGCGGATGCAGCCGTGCATGGTGCCCATGGCGAGCGTGAACACCAGCATCCACAGAATGCCCTTCATGTTGTCGATAGGCGCCGGGGCGGGGAGTGCGGAAGGCATCGGGCCGAGGACTGCTTCCTGGCGTGTAAAGCGCCCGCCGTTCGCGGCTGCCGGCTGGGCGGGGTGGCACGGCGACCGGCGCTTGACATAGACTGGCGTCCGGGAAAGCCGGGCGCGCCGGACGATCATGTTATCCCGGACACCGTTTAAAGAGGGCGGATAGGCGGATGTCAACCGAAGCCAGGATTGCCGGACACTGGACCCGAGGCGGCCTCGCCGAGGCGGTCCGCGCCGCCATCGCCGCTGCCGGTCTCGATGCGGACAAGCTCACGGTGGCCGATCTGGCGCCGCTCGACCAGTTTCACGGCCGCGGCCTCGAGGCGACCCGCGAGTTGGCGGCGCACCTCGATCCCATCCCCGGACACCACCTGCTCGACATCGGCTGCGGCATCGGCGGCCCGGCGCGCTTCATCGCCGCCGAATACGGCTGCCGGGTCACCGGCATCGACCTGACGGCCGAGTTCTGCGAGGTCGCCCGCATGCTCAACCGGGCAACGGGCCTCGCGGACAAAGTCATCATCGAGCAGGCGAGCGCGCTCGCGCTGCCGTTTGCCGACGCGACCTTCGACGCCGCCTATACCCAGAACGTTTCCATGAACATCGCCGACAAGCGCGCCTTCTATGCCGAGGCGGCGCGCATGGTGAAGCCGGGCGGACGGTTCGTCGCCGCCGAATACGCCGTCGGACCGGGCGGCCCGCCGGTGTTCCCGGTGCCGTGGGCGCGCGTCCCGGAGGACAGCCATCTGGCGAGCGCCGACGATACCCGGCGCCTGCTCGGGGAGGCCGGCTTCGAGGTGCTGGCGCTGACCGACCGGACGCCGGCAATGCTGGCGTACTACGCGGAATCCCGCCGCCGCATCGCCGCCGAGGGCCCGCCGGTGCTGGGCGCCCACGTCCTGCTCGGCGCCGATGGCGTCGAAAGACTCAAGAACTCGGCCCGCAGCGTCGAGGAGCGTCGCACCGTTCCGATCGAGGCGGTGTGCCGCCGCCGCTGAGGCGCTCGGCTTTGCATTGACAATGCCGGCCGTGGCCCCTATTTTCCGCGCGCCGTTGGAACGACCCCCGGAGCGCCGGCCATGAAAGTCAGAAACTCCCTGAAATCCGCGAAAACCCGCGAGCGCGGCTGCGTCATCGTGCGCCGCAAGGGGCGTGTTTATGTTATTAATAAGCGCAACAAGCGCTACAAGGCCCGCCAAGGCTGAACTATTCCGCTCGGGCCAGCCGTAAAGTACGAAAACCGCGATGAAAATCGCGGTTTTTTGATTCTCAGGGGCACGACAAGTCTCTAGAATCCCTACCTTGAATCCGCTGTTGGGAGGGGAGTGATCCATGCGGATGCCGGAACCCGACGCGGGCGTGATCGCGCGCCGCGCCGAGATCGTCGCCGCCATGCGCGCCATCGTCCCCGGCGAAGGCGTGATCGCTGACGCCGACGAGTTGAAGGCCTACGACTGCGACGGGCTGATGGCCTACAAGGGCCTGCCGCTGGTCGTCGTGCTGCCGGAGACCACCCGGCAGGTGTCGCGGATCCTCAAGTATTGCGACGCCAACCAGATCAAGATCGTGCCGCGCGGCGCCGGCACCGGGCTGTCGGGGGGCGCGTTGCCGATGGCCGACGCCATCACCCTCGGGCTCGGCAAGTTCAACCGCATCCTCGAGATCGACTTCGACAACCGCTGCGTCGTTGCCCAGCCGGGCGTCACCAACCTTGCCATCACCAAGGCGGTGGAGCACGCCGGTTTCTATTACGCTCCAGACCCGTCGAGCCAGATCGCGTGCTCCATCGGCGGCAACGTCGCCGAAAACTCGGGCGGCGTGCATTCCCTCAAGTACGGGCTCACCGCCAACAACGTGCTTGGGCTGGAGATGGTGCTGATGGACGGCGAAGTGGTGCGCCTCGGCGGCAAGCACCTGGACGCCGGCGGCTACGACCTGCTGGGGGTGTTGACCGGCTCGGAAGGGCTGCTCGGGGTCATCACCGAGGTCACCGTGCGCAGCCTGCAGAAGCCGGAGACGGCGCGCGCGCTGCTGGTCGGATTTCCCTCCAACGAAAGCGCCGGCAACTGCGTCGCCGCCATCATCGGCGCCGGCATCATCCCCGGCGGCATGGAGATGATGGACAAGCCGGCCATCCACGCCAGCGAGAACTTCGTTCACGCCGGCTATCCGCTCGACGTGCAGGCGCTGCTGATCGTCGAGCTAGACGGGCCCGAGGCCGAGGTCGACCATCTGATCGGGCGGGTGGAATCGATCGCCCGGCAGACCGGCGCCGCCTATATCCGCGTCAGCCAGTCGGATGCCGAACGGCTGGTGTTCTGGTCGGGACGCAAGAACGCGTTCCCGGCGGTTGGCCGCATCTCGCCCGATTACCTGTGCATGGACGGTACCATCCCGCGCCACAAGCTGGCCGACGTGCTGAAGAAGATCAGCGCGCTGTCGGAGCATTACGGGCTGCGCGTCGCCAACGTGTTCCACGCCGGCGACGGCAACCTGCATCCGTTGATCCTGTTCGACGCCAACAACCCCGACGAGCTCGACAAGGCGGAAAAATTCGGCGCCGATATCCTCCGCTATTGCGTCAAGGTCGGCGGCGTGCTGACCGGCGAGCACGGCGTCGGGGTCGAGAAGCGCGACCTGATGGGCGAGATGTTCACTGAAGACGACATGAAGCAGCAACAGCGGCTCAAGTGCGCGTTCGATCCGGGTCAGTTGATGAACCCGGGCAAGGTCTATCCCACCCTTCACCGCTGCGCCGAGCTCGGGCGCATGTACGTGCATCACGGCAAGCTGCCGTTCCCCGACATCCCGCGGTTCTAGGGAATGGCGGGCCGACCACGCCGCGCCGAGGATCGCGGCGCCCTACGGAGAGCCAGCGAACAATCCATGACCGAGACGTTGAAGCCGAAGGATGCCGCGCAGGTGCTGGAGGCCGTCAAATGGGCGGCCGGCGAGGGCACGCCGCTCGAAATCCTGGGCCGCGGCTCGAAGCGCGGCTTCGGCCGCGCCGTCGAGCCGGGCCTCGGCCTCGATCTTTCGGGCCTGTCCGGGATCGGCCGTTACGAGCCGAACGAGCTGTTCATGACCGCCTTTGCCGCGACGCCGATGGCCGAGATCGAGGCGGCGTTGCGCCAGAACAACCAGCAGATGGCGTTCGAGCCGGCGGACCTCGGCCCGCTGTTCGGCGGCGACGAGGACAGGGGCAGCATCGGCGGCGCCATCGCCTGCAACCTGGCCGGCCCCCGGCGCGTCAAGGTCGGCGCGGCGCGCGACCATTTCCTCGGCTTCAGCGCCGTCAGCGGCCGCGGCGAGGTATTCAAGTCGGGCGGCACCGTGGTCAAGAACGTCACCGGTTTCGATCTCTCGAAGCTGCTGGCCGGCTCGTTCGGCACGCTGGCGGTGATGACAGAGGTCACCTTCAAGGTGCTGCCGGCGCCGGAGAAGACGCGCACCGTGCTGGTCCTCGGCCTGCCGGACGCCGCCGCGGCGATGACCATGGCCAGGGCGCTCGGCAGCGCCCACGAGGTGTCGAGCGCCGCGCACCTGCCGAAGGCCGCCGCCGGGCGCTCGCAGGTTTCCTATGTGGCCGGCGCCGGCCGGGCGGTGACGGCGATCCGCGTCGAGGGTCCCGGTCCGTCGGTCGAGCATCGCTGCCGGGCGCTGAAAGAGCTGCTCAAGGGGAAAGGCGAGATCGAAGAACTGCACTCGGAGAATTCGCAGGCCTTGTGGCGCGAAATCCGCGACGCAACGCTGCTCGGCTCCGCCAATGGCGATCCAGGGGGCCGACAGGTATGGCGGCTGTCGGTGCCGCCGATGGCGGGGCCCGGCGCCGCCGAGGCGCTGGCCCGGGACCTGGCGGGCGAGGCACTCTACGATTGGGGCGGCGGCCTGGTGTGGCTGGCCATCGCCGCCCGGCCCGACGCCGGCCATGAAAAGGTGCGCGCCGCCGTCGCCGCGGCCGGCGGCCACGCCACCCTGGTGCGCGCTGCGGACGAGGTGCGCGCCCGGGTGCCGGTGTTCGAGCCGCAGGCGGCTCGGCTCGGCCAACTGACGGCGCGCATCAAGCAGGCATTCGACCCCAAGGGCGTGCTTAACCCCGGCCGCATGTACGAAGGGGTCTAGATAGGGCGACGGACGGACCGCATGCAAACCAACTTCACCATCGCCCAGCTCGCCGATCCGGAGATCGACTCCGCCAACGCGATCTTGAGGAAATGCGTCCACTGCGGCTTCTGCACCGCCACCTGCCCGACCTACGTGCTGCTCGGCGACGAGCTCGACGGCCCGCGCGGCCGAATCTATTTGATCAAGGACATGCTGGAAACCGGCAAGCCGCCGACCGCCAAGGTGGTCACGCACATCGACCGCTGCCTGTCGTGCCTTTCGTGCGTCACCACTTGTCCGGCGTCGGTCGATTATATGCACCTTGTCGACCGCGGCCGCGCCCACATCGAGGAGGTCTATGTCCGGCCGCTCCTCGATCGCCTGTTGCGTGCCGTGCTCGCGCGCGTGCTGCCGTCGCCCGGGCTGTTCCGGCTGGCGCTGGTCGGCGCGGCGCTCGCCAAGCCGTTGCGGGCGCTGCTGCCGGGCCGCCTGAAGGCGATGCTGGCCCTGGCGCCGGCGAGTATCACCGGGCCGTCGCCGGTCGACCGGCCGCAGGTGTTCGCGGCCGAAGGCGTGCGCCGCAAGCGGGTGGCACTGATGACCGGCTGCGCGCAACGGGTGTTGCGGACCGAGATCAACGAAGCGACGGTGCGGCTGCTCACCCGCCACGGCTGCGAGGTGATCATCGCCGACGGCCAGGGCTGCTGCGGCGCGCTCGTCCACCACATGGGCCGCACCGACCACGCCCACGCCCAGGCCAAGGCCAACATCGAGGCTTGGGAGCGCGTCGCCGCCGAGGGCCCGCTCGACGCCGTGGTCATCAACGCCTCCGGCTGCGGCACCGTGGTCAAGGACTACGGCTGGATGCTGCGTCACGACCTGGCCTGGGTGGGGCGCGCGGCGCGCATCGCCAGCCTCGCCAAGGACGTCGTCGAGGTGATGGCCGAACTCGGCGTCGCCGCCAAGCCGGCGCGCGGCCTGCCGGTGGTCACCTATCATTCGGCGTGCTCGATGCGCCACGGCCAGAAACTGGTCGAGCAGCCGAAAGCGCTGCTGGTCAAGGCCGGCTTCGAGGTACGCGAACCGGCCGAGCCGCACCTCTGCTGCGGCTCCGCGGGCACCTACAATATCATGCAGCCGGCGATCGCCGCGCGGCTGAAGGCGCGCAAGATCGACAACCTCAAGCGCACCGGTGGCGCGGTCGTCGCCACCGGCAACATCGGCTGCCTGATGCAGCTCGCGGGCGACGTCGGCGTGCCGGTGGTGCACACGGTCGAGCTGCTCGACTGGGCGACCGGCGGGCCGAAGCCCGCCGGCCTGCCGTGAGGCCGGGGCGATGGCGCGCCGCCTGCATCCGCTGTTGCTGGCCCTGACGCTGCTGGTGTTGCCGGCGGCTGTCGCGGCTGACCAGAAGAGCCCGGCCCTCGACGGCCTGTTCCAGCGCCTGAAGACGGCGGCGAGCCCGGCGGAGGCCAAGCCGATCGAGAACGCCATCTGGGACCTCTGGCATCACAAGGGGGTGGAGGCGGTCGACCATACCATGGCGCTCGGCATCGTTGCGGCGAGCCAGGGAGACTTGCGGCGCTCCCTCGATTACTTCGACCGGGTGGTGCGGGCTGCCCCCGATTTCGCCGAAGGCTGGAACAAGCGCGCCACCGTCTACTACATGATGGGCGACTACACCGCCTCGGTCGAGGACATCCGCCGCACGTTGGCGCTCGAGCCGCGCCACTTCGGGGCGCTTTCCGGCATGGGGCTGATCTACGACGCCCTCGGCGACGCCGAGGCGGCCGTAAAGGTGTGGGAGAAGGCGCTCGAGATCCATCCGCACATGGAAACCATCCGCAATCGGATCCGCGAGCTGCGGAGCGGCGCCAAAGGCAACCCGACCTAAGACCCGCCACCCGTCCCGCCGCTATTGCCTGGAACCCGCGCCGTTGGTGCATCGCTTGATGGCGGCGTCGGGGGCCGTTAGGCTGGCGACGAAGCCAAATCCCCGCGGGGCGGATCGGCGTGCACGGGCTGAGTCCCTGGGGGCACACGGGAGGCAGCGGATGACGGCGAAAACCGCCCGCGTCAACGACGACCTGATCCGGGCGCTCCGCGCCGTCGTCGGCGACAGGGTCTCCACTTCGGCCGTTGTCCGCGAGCAGCATGGCAAGGACGAATCCTACCATCCGCCGCATCCACCCGACGCCGTGGTGTTCGCCACGACCACCCGGGAGATAAGCGACGTGGTCAAGATTTGCGCCGGCCGCGGCGTGCCGGTGGTGCCGTTCGGCGCCGGCACCTCGCTCGAAGGCCACGTGGCGGCGCTGAAGGGCGGCGTCTGCATCGACCTCGCGCGCATGAACGCGATTTTGTCCGTAAATGCCGGCGACATGGACGTCACGGTCCAGGCCGGCGTCACCCGCAAGCAACTCAACGAACACCTGCGCGACATGGGCTTGTTCTTCCCGATCGATCCCGGCGCCGACGCCAGCCTCGGCGGCATGGCGGCGACGCGGGCGTCGGGCACCAACGCGGTGCGCTACGGCACCATGCGCGACAACGTGCTCGCCTTGACGGTGGTGCTCGCCGACGGCCGCGTCATCCGCACCAGCCGCCGCGCCCGGAAGTCGTCGGCGGGCTACGACCTGACGCGGCTGTTCGTCGGCTCGGAAGGCACCCTCGGCGTGATCGCCGAGCTGACGCTCAGGCTCTACGGCATCCCGGAGGCGATCTCGGCCGCCGTTTGCCCGTTCCCCGATCTGAAATCGGCGGTCGAGACGGTGATCCTGACCATCCAGTCGGGGGTGCCGGTGGCGCGCATCGAGCTTCTCGACGAGGTGCAGATGGACGCCATCAACCGCTATTCGAAATTCGATTACCCGCTGCAGCCGACGTTGTTCTTCGAGTTCCACGGCTCCGAGCGCGGCGTCGTCGAGCAGGTCGAGACGGTGAAAGGAATCGCCGCCGATTGCGGCGCTGGCGACTTCCGGTGGGCGACCAAGCCGGAAGACCGCAACCGGCTGTGGCAGGCCCGCCACGACTCCTATTACGCCTGCCTGGCCCTGCGTCCCGGCGCCAAGGCGCTGGCCACCGACGTCTGCGTGCCGATCTCCAGGCTCGCCGAATGCATCCTGGAGACCCGTCGCGACATCGACCAAACCGGATTGCTGGCGCCGATCCTCGGTCACGTCGGCGACGGCAACTTCCATGTCGTCGTGGTCATGGACATGAACGACGCGACGGAAGTCGCCAGGTGCAAGGCGTTCAACGAGCGCCTGGTGATGCGGGCGCTGGCCATGGACGGCACCTGCACCGGCGAGCACGGCATCGGATACGGCAAGATCGACTTCCTGACCGTCGAGCACGGCGATGCCGTCAGCGTCATGCGCGCGATCAAGATGGCGCTCGATCCGCAGAACATCATGAACCCCGGCAAGATCGTCCGCGTCTAGGGCGCCGCAGCGGATCGCCGGACGTGACCACGGAAAAACCCGAACAACTGCTCCGCCGGCTGTTCGCGGCTGCGGTCGCCGCCGCCGATCCGGCCAAGTGCCTGCCCAAGCACCTGCCGAGGCCACCGAAGGGCCGCACCGTCGTCGTCGGCGCCGGCAAGGCGTCGGCGGTGATGGCGAAGGCGGTCGAGGACCATTGGCCGGGTGCGCTCGCGGGCTTGGTCGTCACCCGCTACGGCTGCGCCGCGCCGTGCCGGCGGATCGAGATCGTCGAGGCGGCGCATCCGGTTCCCGACGCGGCCGGCCTCGATGCCGCCCGGCGGATCCTGGAGATTGCTCGCGGCCTCGGCCCCGACGACCTGATGCTGGCGGTGATCTCCGGCGGCGGCTCGGCGCTGATGACGCTGCCGGCGGCCGGCCTGACGCTCGCCGACAAGCAGGCGGTCAACGCGGCGCTGCTGCGCTCCGGCGCCGCCATCGGCGACATGAACGCGGTGCGCAAGCACCTGTCCGCGATCAAGGGCGGCCGGCTGGCCGCCGCCGCGGGCAGGGCGCGGGTGGCGAGCCTGCTGATCTCCGACGTGCCCGGCGACGACCCGGCGGTGATCGCCTCGGGGCCGACGGTGCCGGACCGCAGCACGCTGGCGGATGCCCATGCGGTGATCGAAAGGTTCAAGATCGCGGTGCCGCCGGCGGTCGAACGCTGCCTCGCCGACCCGGCCAACGAAACCCCGAAGCCGGGCGATCCGGTGTTCCGGGCCGCCGACGCAGTGATCGTCGCCCGCCCGCGCGAAAGCCTGGAGGCGGCGGCGCGAGAGGCCGAGGCGGCCGGGCTGCGGACCGTCATCCTCGGCGACGCCATCGAGGGCGAGGCGCGCCAGGTGGCGAGGGAGCAGGCGCGCCTCGTCATGGACGTGATCAAATTCGGAAAGCCGGTCGCCGCGCCGGCGGCGCTGCTGTCCGGCGGCGAGACCACGGTCACCGTGCGCGGCCACGGCAAGGGCGGCCGCAATACGGAGTTCCTGCTGGCGCTGGCGATCGCGCTCGATGGCGCGCCCGGCGTCCATGCCATCGCCTGCGACACCGACGGCATCGACGGCAGCGAGGACAATGCCGGTGCCGTGATCGGTCCCGACACGCTGGCCCGAGCGGCCAAGGCCGGACTCGACGCCCAAAAATACCTCGACACCAACGATGCCTACTCGTTCTTTGCCGCTCTCGGCGACCTCGTGGTCAGCGGGCCGACCTTGACCAACGTCAACGACTTCCGCGCCATCCTCGTGATCCCGTAAGGCATCGTCGCCTCGACTCGTTTCGCTGCCAGCCTTGGAATGCCCGCCATCCCCATGTCACTTGAAAATACCGATAAAGGCGCATGGTACGCCGCCGCCCGCGACGAAGTGCTGAGCGCGCTCGCCTCCGACCGCCACGGCCTAGACGCGGAGGAAGTGGCGCGACGGCGACAAGTCCACGGCGCCAACGTGCTGCCGCGCCCGAAACCGCCGTCGCTGTTCGTCATCTACCTGCGTCAGTTCAAAAGCCCGCTGATCTACATCCTGCTGGCGGCGGCCGGCGTGTCGGTTGGCGTCGGCGAGCTCTTGGACGCGTTGTTCATCTTCATCATCCTGCAGATCAATGCCGTCATCGGCACGGCGCTGGAGCGCAAGGCGCAAACCAGCGCCGAGGCCCTCGATGCCATGATCGAGATCAAGGTGACGGTGGTGCGCGGCGACGAACGCCTCCACCTCGACAGCCGCGACCTGGTGCCTGGCGACATCGTGCTGCTCGAATCCGGGACCCTGGTACCCGCCGACATTCGGCTGCTTTCCGACCGCGAGCTGCAAATCGACGAATCGCTGTTGACCGGCGAATCGGTGCCGGTCGAAAAGGATTCCGCCGCCGTGCTGCTGAAGGACACGCCGCTGACACAGCGCCGCAACATGCTGTTTGCCGGTACCGCGGTGAATAGCGGCCGCGCCGAAGGTGTCGTCGTCGCTACCGGGGCGGTGACCGAGATCGGGCGCATCGCCGGGGCGCTCGCCACCGCGCCGGCGGCGCCGCCGCCGCTGATCGTCCGACTCGAGCGTTTCACCCGCGTGTTCGGCGCCGTCGTCATCGCCATCATCGCCGGCATCGGCATCGCGCTGGTACTCAAGGGCGCGCCGCCGGCCGAGATCTTCGTGGTCAGCGTCGCGCTGGCGGTGTCGGCGCTCCCCGAGGGGCTGCCGGTGGCGATCACCGTGGCGCTGTCGGTGGCCAGCGTCCGCATGGCGCGGCGCAACGTCATCGTCCGCTGGCTGCCGGCGGTCGAGGGACTGGGGTCGTGCACCGTGATCGCCAGCGACAAGACCGGCACGCTGACGTGCAACGTGCTGACCGTGAAGCGCTTGTGGCTGCCCGGGTTGGGCGAACTGCAGATCAGCGGCGAGGGATACGATGCCTCGGGCGGGTTGACCGTCCCGCTGGACGCGGCGGCGATGACACGGGTGAACCGGCTGGCGGTTGCCGGCGCGCTGTGCAACGGTGCCGGGTTCCGGCACGACGGCCGTGGCGTCCAGCATTTCGGCGACACCGTCGACGTCGCCTTCCTGGTGCTGGCGGCGAAGTTCGGGCTCGACCGCGACGACTTGATCGAGCGCCACCCGGAGGTCGGCGCCATTCCCTACGAGCCGTCGCTGAAATTTGCCGCCAGCTTCAACCGTGCCGAGAGCGGCACCGTCGCCCACGTCAAGGGTGCGGCCGAGGTGGTGCTGCCGATGTGCGCCGACGTCGACGTCGATGCCATGCTGGCCGAGGCGCAGCGCTTGGCTGCCCAGGGCTACCGAGTGCTGGCGGTGGCATCCGGCCCGGCGCCCGGCGGCATCCCCCACAAGGCCGAGGACCGCCGGCTGCAGGGCTTGGCGTTCCTTGGTCTCGTCGGCCTCATGGACCCGTTGCGCCCGGAGGCGCCGGAGGCGGTGCGCGTCTGCCGTGACGCCGGCATCGCCGTGCAAATGGTGACTGGTGATCATCCGGCGACGGCGCTCAGCATCGCCGGCGAGCTCGGGATCGCCGCCGACGGCGACGTCGCGATGACCGGTGCCGAGCTCACCGAGCTCAAATCGTCGCCCGCCGACATCGACCGCCGCATCGCCCGCACCCGCGTGTTCGCTCGTGTCGAGCCGCTGCAGAAGCTGATGATCGTCGAAAGTCTGAACCGGGAAGGGCACTTC
>JACPJY010000130.1 GCA_016187325.1 Rhodospirillales bacterium
ACCAAGATGTCCGGCTTCGTCGCCTTGACCTTGGTCAGCGTCGCCGCCATGTCGCTGAGATCGCGCGGCAGCTTGTCGTCGATGACGACCTTCATGTTGAACTTCTTGGTGTCGTCGACAACGCCGGCGCGCACGTCGAGCGAGAACGGATCGTTCTCGAACGCCATTGCCACCTTCAGGTCCGACGGCTTGCGGCCGTTCTTTTCCGCAAGCTCGGCCGCCAGCGCGATGGCGCTGGTCAGATACAGCTCCGACGTCGAGATGACGCAGAACATGTACTTGTATCCCTGCGTGAACAGCGAGCGTGCCGCGCCTTCTGCCTCGACCATCGGGATCTTATACTTCTCGGTGATCGGGGCCATCGCCTTGGTAGTCGCCGAGCTGTACGGCCCGAGCATGTACTTGATGCCGTCCTGGTTGATCAGGCGCTCGGCCAGCTGGGCGGTGCGCAACGGCGTCGATTCGTCGTCGTAGTAGATGATCTTCATCTTGTAGGCCTTGCCGCCGACCTTGACGCCGCCCATTTCGTTGATGCGCTTGACTCCCAGGTTGTAGCCGTTCTTGGCATTGATTCCGTTGGCCGAATACTTGCCGGTGAACGAAATAGGCGAGCCGAGGATGATCTCGTCGCCCTCGACCTTGGCGCCCGCCGGGGTGGCGAAAATCAGTCCCGCCGCGGCGACGCCGAACGCCAGAGCGCCGACAAATTTGGAATGAATCGACATGCAGGTGTCCTCCCTTGTTTATGTCTCGTTCGCGATCCCCGCTGGCTGGCCTGTTTGTTCCCCCAACCAAGCAAAGATGGTGATTTCGAATGGCGATCATATCTTAGTCGGCGTTATTCGCAACATGAAGAGAATTCCGCCACAACATGGCATCTTTGGCCCGGTCGTTGCGGGAATTTACTCCCAGCCCCGCGACGTCACATCGTCGTCGTGGCCGATGTCACAATGCGAATTATTTTTTGAACGCCGGCTTGGTGCCCGGAACCCACGCCTTGACCGTCACCGGTTTGCCGCTTTGCGTGCGCAGCATCTTCGGCTTCACCACCTGCTGCACACCGGGTGTCTGCTCGGCGCGGGCAAACGACAGGTGCATCGCGTCGAGCGTGATCTCGGCCTTGTGGCCGCGCTTGAAAGCCTGCTTGTACGCCGTCGTCTCCCTGACCATGCGCGCCAGCCGATCGGTGGAATGATGGCCGAAGCGCCGCCAGATGCCGTCCAGGAACGTCTCGACTTCGTGCGGCAGGAACAGCCGTGCGTCGACGTCCGGACGGCCCTTCGAGAACGCCACGTAGATGTTCGGCTCGATCGGCCCCCGTTCGTCGGCGACGAAAACCGCCGGCATCAGCTTGCGCCCGTTGTAGGCAACGCAATAGTACGCCTGCGCGATGAACAACAATTGCTGGAGCTTCTGCGGCTGCAGGTATTCGTTCTCGTTCAACGCGGTGTCCGCGAACCAGAACGCGATATCGAAGGCATTGTCCACATCGGCCGGCATCGCGATCCTCGAGGTCAGAAACGGGACATCCCGGGAGGCGGCTCGATTCCGTCGCGGAACCGCGTTCCGCGTCCGCAGCGAACCATAGTATGTAAAGGATAACGAAAAATAAAGGCTGGCCGGCGCGGCTGATCGGTAATCAGGCGATGATATCGACCGTCTCACGCGCCATCTCCTCGGCGACGCGCACGGTCGCCGCAGCTGCCCGATAAGCGTTCTCGGCCAGGATCAGGCGGCTGAATTCCATCGCCACGTCGACATCGTCCGTCCCAAAGCCCGTCTCGAATACCTGCGCTTGAACGCCGCCAAGCGCCGAGCCGGCGGTGACGATCGAACTCGTCCGCACTTCGCCGACTTTGAAGTCCGGCGTATTCTGGTTGACGATGTTGTTGGCCGCGACGCTGGCCCTAAGCGCATTGGCTTGCAGGCCGGAGATCGCGATCGCCAGCGGTCCATCGACGCTCATGGCGAGATTCTCTATCACGGCCGTGGAATTTCGGCGGTGACGGCGGTCACAACGCTTGGCGCCGGCCGGTCACGAACGCGGACAATAAAAAAGGGCGCCTGGCGCCCCGACGTCATCGTCGCCCGTCGTTGATCACAGAACCAAGCTGACGGACGTTCCCAGGATGTTGCTAGTGCCGGTCACCACTTTGGCGTTGTTCTCGTAGATTTCGATCGCCTTGGAAACCAGCCCGCCGAACCGCGTCGAGCGGACGTTGCCGGTGCCGCCGCTGCCGAACAACTGGTCGCCGGCTTCGAGGATCGCCGCGAAGGTCTGGCTCGGCGCCGTGAAGACACCCGGGGTGTTCTGGCGCGAACGGCGTTGAGTATCGCGATCGAACGACGGGCGGCCTTCCTCGGTATACCCGAATGACGCCGGGTTGAAGGACGGGCCGGCGCCGGCGTACAGCTGCTCGACGCTGGGGCTGGACGAGGCCACGCGGGTCGGCGGTCCCACCCGTGTCGGCGCGACACTGGCCGGCGCAAACGCGGCGGCTGCCTTCGGTACCATAGCCATTTTTTAACCCACCGTGGGGACACGCAAATACGCCGAGCAAGCGCATTTCCGGCCCACTTACACTTCGACACTGTGGAATCTATACCGAGTAAGGTGAAAGTCAAGGTTAAATACCCTCCGCTGGCCTCGGGTTACTATCCTTTTATCATTTTAATTCAGATAGTTAATGGCCTAGCGCAGATATTACTTGACGTTAACCATGCGGGCCACGAAGGCGATCACCATCGCCGCCAGCCCGTGATCGTGAAGATCGTTGTGGCCAGCGGCAGCGATCCAGTGGCTTTCCTTCGGCGGGCGGGCGGCCTGGAACAGTCTCTTCCCCAGCTCGACCGGTATCACGCTGTCGCCCTCGCCGTGGGCGACGAAAAGCGGCGCCCGGATGCCGCCGATCTTGGCGATCGAGTTGAAGCGGTCCTTGACCAGGGTACGCGCCGGGAGGAACGGATAATGGGCGGCCGCCGCGTCGCCCAAAGACGTGTAAGGCGATTCGAGGACCACCGCGCCGACCGGCGTTTTCGCCGCCTGCTCCTCCGCCAGTTGCACGGCGATCCCGCTGCCAAGCGATTCCCCGTATAGCACCCAGCGCCCCGGCCCGATGCCTTCGCGCGCCAGGAACGCCAACTGCGCGCGGCCGTCGGCGTACAGCCCCTCCTCGCTCGGGTCGCCGGGATTGCCGCCGTAGCCGCGATAGCCGGCCAGCAGCAGCCCGAACCCGGCGTCGAGATACGGCCGCGCCTTGTAGCCGCGGTCGGCGATGTTGCCGGCGTTGCCTTGGAAATAGACGATGGTGGGCTGACCTTCTTGCGCCGGCCGATACCAGGACACGAGCTTGATGCCATCGGCGGCGGTGAGTTCGACGGGACGCATTTCCGGCATGCCGCTAGCCGCCGGCGAACGCATTTCATGCCCCGGATGATAGATGAGCTCGCGTTGGATCAGGTACAGCGCGCCGACCAGGGCCGTGTAGACCCCGACGACGACGGCGACGACATTGATCATAAAGCGCCGTCCATTCACCGGCTGCGCCTTATCCGCTCGCCGCCGGGACCTCAGCTAAAATCGTCGGTGATGACTTTCCAGCTGCCGTCGGCCTGCTGGCAGCCGATGCCACCACCGGAGCGGACGCCGTCGGTGAACGCCACAGTGGAGCGATACTGGCGGCATTGCTGACCCTGGGCGTTGCGGTACGACTGCGTGGCCCTGAAGATCCCGGAATTGCCGGTTTCCGGATTGCTCCATTCGACGACCTGGCCATCGCCCGCCGAGGCCAGCCCCTTCTGGGTGGTGTCGTCGTAGGCCCTGCGGTCGGTGCCCATCAGCGCCCGTGTCGTCATGTAGCCGGCGGTGCCGCCGACCAGGGTGCCGGCGGTGGCGAACAGCGAATTCATCAGCAGCCCGCCGCCGAACTGGTAGCCGACGATGCCGCCGATAGCAGCGCCCGCGGCGGTGCCGAGCATTTCCTCGCGGTTCATCTGGACGTTGGCGCATCCCCCCAGCGCCAAGATCAGGACGATCGAAGTAACTTTTTTCACGGCTGTCTCCTTTCTGGGAACTTTCGACGGTCGATCAAGTAAACCCGACGTCAATTACCGCGAACGCAAGCGTAAACAGCGGCCATCGGCGTAGACAGCGGACATTGATCAAGCGACTGACGTAGAAATTCCGCTTTTTTGTTGAACCTTGCACATTCTGCACTGGCCATATTGGCAACAATCTCCGGTTTTGTCCCATATTTATTGTAACATATTATAACTGAATCAATATTTAACGGCTCCTTGGCGAAAGTCGG
>JACPJY010000131.1 GCA_016187325.1 Rhodospirillales bacterium
GACTTCAGGATGGCATGGGAGAAATGGATCGGGGCCGGCATCAGCATCTCGGTCTCGCGGCAGGCGTAGCCGAACATCAGGCCCTGGTCGCCGGCACCCTCGTCCTTGTTGCCGGCGGCGTCGACGCCCTTGGCGATGTCCGACGACTGGCTGTGCACGTAGATTTGCACCTCGGCCTTCTGCCAGTGAAACCCCTTCTGCTCGTAGCCGATCTCACGCACGCAGGCGCGCGCGACCTCCTCTATCACCGCGTGGGTGATCGAGTCGGGTCCCCTCACCTCGCCGGCGAGCACGATGCGGTTGGTGGTGCAAAGGGTTTCGACGGCGACGCGCGAATGGGGGTCGGCGCCGAGAAATTTGTCGACCACGGCGTCGGAGATTCGGTCGCAGATCTTGTCGGGATGGCCTTCGGAAACCGATTCGCTGGTGAAAAGATACTTGCCCTTACGCACGGACGATCCCTCCGATCACAATGAAGTCCCGTTGGACCGAGGGCTGCAACGATCTGGGTATTTCTTAGAGCCCACTTAGCGCTTTATTTTCCGTGGCGGCAAGCAGTCCAAATCCTTCCACGCCCCCGCCGCCTCGCGGCGCAGGGGCGGTTCTTGTCGCAAGCTTTCTGCCTAGCGTCAAGGTATTTTGGCGGCCCGTCCCGCGAGCAGGGAATGTGCCGTCGTCGGGCCGGATTGCGAGGAACCGCGCCGAAGCCTAGTTGTCGCCAACGGCAGCGTTGGCCAGCGACTTGGTCAGCTCGAACAGGCGCTTGCGGACTCGCGGATCAGCGATCTTGTAATAGGCGCGGACCAGTTCCAGCGTCTCCCGGCGGGCCAGAGGATCGGGCTCGATGGTCTTCTGATCGCGCTCGCGGAGCCCCCAGGCCATCTGGCCTTCAGTGGTCTTCAGGGCAGCCGGCAGATCGTCGAAGAAGAACGAGATCGGCACATCGAGGATGCGGCTCAGCTGGAACAGGCGCGAGGCGCCGATCCGGTTGGCGCCGCGTTCGTACTTCTGGATCTGCTGGAAGGTCAGGCCGACAGCGTCTCCCAATTTCTCCTGGCTCAAGCCGAGGAGGGTACGGCGCAGCCTGACGCGGCTGCCGACGTGGATATCAACGGGGTTGGGAACGCCGGGCGGCAGTCGCTTCTTGCGCAGGCGGCGGACCCGGGGCGAGGGATTTTGGATGGGGGTTGGCTTTTTCATTGGTTCCGAAAGTCACGGTTGGGCCAAACGACAGGCGATTTGGCGGATGTTGCTAATATGACCGATTCTGTTGCAACGTGTGGAATATACTTTCACTATGGCCAATCATACAATCGTATGCAAGCCATAATAGCAACCGGAACTCGGTTTCGCGCCTGACGGTTCCGGTCTGCCCGGTCTCCTACCTCCTCCGAGGTGTTACCAGAAATCCGGCCGCCAACGCCACAAATAATATGATGGCGGTGATGCCGTCGCCGTAGCGGGCGTACGGCGTCGCTGCAATCGCCGCCGGCAGGGCGCTGTCGATGACGCCGGCACGGCCGAGGCCGAGCGCATGGCGCACCCGGCCGTGGGCGTCGATGACGCCGGAGATGCCGGTGTTGGCGACGCGCACCAAGGGCAACCCCTCCTCGACGGCGCGCAGCCGCGCCGCGGCGAAATGCTGGTACGGGCCCGACGAGCGCCCGAACCACGCATCGTTGGTCAGGTTCAGGAGCCAGCCCGGCCGGTTGGCGGCATCGGCGACCCGGCCGGGGAAGATCACTTCGTAGCAGATCAGCGGCGACACCGGCGGCAGGCCGGTGAGCGAAAGGGTGCGCAAGCCCGGACCGGGCGAGAAATCCTGGCGCCCGGCCGTCAGCTTGGGGATATCGAGGATGCCGCGGAACGGCACGTACTCGCCGAACGGCACCAGATGGAACTTGTCGTAGGTGGCGGTGATCCGGCCGCCGGGGTCGATCGCGAACAGGCTGTTCCAGACCCGCTGCGGCTCCACGCCGGCCGACGTCGTCCGCGGCGCGCCGACGATGATCAGGCCGCCCGGCGGCGCCGCGCCGGCCAGTGCGGCGATCAGCGACGGACTATCGGCGAGGACGAACGGCACTGCCGTTTCCGCCCAGATGACATGAGTCGGCGCCGCGGCCGGTCCGGCGTCGGAGGCCGGCGGCTGGGTGCTCATCCACAGCTGGTTGACGACGTGGCCGCGGCGCAGTTCGCGCTGCCATTTCAAATGCTGCGGGATATTGGGCTGTACCAGCCGAAGGCGAACGCCGGCCACCGCCTGGTCGCCGGCCGAAGCCAGCCGCAGCGCGCCGCCGGCCCACACCAGGACCAGCACGGTCGCGGCCATGATCGCCGGCCGCCACCGCTGGCCGCCGGCGGCTGCTCCCGTCAGGGTTGCCGGCATCGCCGCCGCGGCGACGGTGACGAGGCTCAAGCCGTAGACGCCGGTGACGGCGGCGAGCTGGATCATGGCATCCGAGATCACCCACACGCTGCCGATCAGGTTCCAGGAAAAGCCCATCAGCAGCCAGCCGCGCATCCATTCGGCGGCGGTCCACAGCGCTGCCAACACCAGCACCCGACCGTGCGCGCCGGGGTCCCGATATCCGAACGCCAGCCGCGATAGCGCCGTCGCCGCCGCCGGATAGAGCGCCGTGCCCGCGGCGATGCCCGCCACCGCGAACGGCGCCATCCAGCCGTACTGGGGCGCATCGACGACGAAGGCGTTGAAAATCCAGTAGAGCCCCGCCAGCGAATGGCCGAACCCGAACCACCAGCCGTCGGCGAAGGCGCGTCCGGCCGCGCGGCTTTCCTCGACCAGCCACATCAGGCCGACGAACGCCGGAACCAGCAACGGCAATAAGAACGTCGGCGGCAGCGCCAGCGCCGCCAGCGCGCCAAGCGCGAACGCCGCCGCCCAGCGCCGCCACCCGACGAGGCCGACGAGGTCGCGCTTCAGCCGCTCCAGGCGCGGCGTCGAGGAATGGGACGTCGTCGCGGTTTCTGCCCGGGCGCCGGCTTGCTCGCGGCGTGGCATTAGCCCTTGGGATCGCACCGGCGCGACCGCGCCGGTTTCAGCAATCGCAGCCGTTTGATGTGGCGGGGGTCGGCGTCAAGGATCTCGAACTCGTAGCCGGAAGGATGGCGTACCAGTTCGCCGCGTATCGGGACGCGCCCCGCGAGCGCGAAGACGAGGCCGCCCAGGGTATAGATGGTCTCGCGCTCCTTGGCGGTGAAAATCGGTCCCACTTCGGCCTCGAGGACCTCGAGAGTGACACGGGCATCGGCGGTGAAGGTGCCGTCGGGATTGCGCGTCAGGCGAGGCTCCTCGTCGCGGTCGTGTTCGTCCTCGATTTCGCCGACGATCTCCTCCACCAAGTCCTCGATAGTGACGAGCCCGTCGACGCCACCGAACTCGTCGACGACGAGCGCCATGTGACAGCGTTCCGCCCGCATTTCCAGGAGCAGCTCGAGCACCTGCATCGACGGCGACACGAACAGGATCTTGCGCTGGATCTTGGCCAGCGAGAAGTTTGTATCCTGGCCGCGCCACGCCAGCACGTCCTTGATGTGCACCATGCCCGTCACGTTATCGAGGGTTTCCCCGTAGACGGGCAGCCGCGAATGGCCCTTCTTTGTCAGGAGCTCGATCACTTCGGCGAGCGAGGCGTCGCGGCTGACGGCGACGATGTCGGCGCGCGGCACCATGACGTCGCTGATGGTGCGGCCGCGCAGCTCGAGGATGTTGGCGAGCAGCATCCGCTCGTCTTCGTCGATCGGGACTTCGGCTTCCTCGCGTTCCTCGATCAGTTCCTCGAGGGTGTCGCGGGCCGAGTCGTCGCCCTCGCGGACGCGCGCAATCTGGCGAATCCAGCCCAACACGGTATCGGTGAGAGACGGTTCGTTCCTACCCCCGGCGTCCCGGGGCGCGCTACTCGGCGGTTGGTCGTTCATCGTTCCCGATCATCTTCCGGCAAATCCCGGAGGACCGTCAACCATTGCCATCGTCATTCGCAGTCACCGTACGGGTCAGCGACGCCGACGCCGGCGAGAATGTCGATTTCCCGCCGTTCCATGGCCTTCGCCGCCGCCGCCGTCTGGTGATCGTGCCCAAGCAGATGCAGCATACCATGGACGACCAGGTGGCTTAAATGATCGGCGAGCGTCTTTCCCTCAGCCGCCGCCTCGCGGGCCGCGGTCTCGAAAGCGACGACGACGTCGCCCAGCACGGCCGGCATCGCCGCCGGGGCGCTGGTGACGTCGGCGGCAGGAAAGGCGAGCACGTTGGTGGCCTTATTCTGGCGCCGGTAGTCGCGGTTGAGGCGGCGGATGAAGGCGTCGTCGGCAAGCACCACAGCGGCCTCGGCGCGGCCCAAGCGCTTGCGCTCGGCGCCGTAGGCGGCGCGCGCCGCGCGGCGGCTGAGCGCGGCGGCCCGGGGCAGCGCCTCGGCCCATCTCGGACAGCGGACCGATACGTCGATTTTAAGGGACTTCTTGGGCGGCGGCTGGGCGGTCTTCCTAGGCATCGGCGCCGGGGTCTGGGTCGGCCTTGCCGCCGCCGGGCTTTTCATAGCGCGCGCCCTGCTTGCGGCGGTGCTCGGCCGCGTCGTAGGCGCGGACGATCTCGCTGACCAGCGGATGGCGAACCACGTCGACGTGGCTGAACTTGACGAAGGTGACTCCCTTGACGTCGGCAAGCGTCTCCATCGCCTCGCGCATGCCGGAGCGCACGCCGGTCGGCAGGTCGACTTGGCTTAGATCGCCGGTGATCACCATCGAGGAGTTCTCGCCCAGGCGCGTCAGGAACATCTTCATCTGCACCGCAGTGGTGTTCTGGGCTTCATCCAGGATGACGAACGCGTTCGCCAGCGTGCGGCCGCGCATGAAAGCCAGCGGTGCCACCTCGATCTCGCCGTTCTCGAGCCGCTTCACCACCTGCGTCGCCGGCAACATATCGTAGAGCGCGTCGTAGAGCGGCCGCAAATACGGATCCACCTTCTCACGCATGTCGCCCGGCAGAAAACCGAGCTGTTCGCCGGCCTCGACCGCCGGACGTGACAGGATGATGCGGTCGACGTCGCCGTTGACCAGGCGCTCGACTGCTTTCGCTACCGCCAGATAGGTTTTGCCGGTGCCGGCTGGGCCCTCGCCGAACACCAGTTCGAAGCGATCGATGGCGCGGATGTATTCAGCCTGCACGGTCGAACGCGGCGAGATGTAGCGGTTGCGGGTGTGGATGGTGAGTTCGGCGTCGCTGATGTTGCCGCCGGGCGCAGTCACCATGCGCAGCACCGCGTCGACCTCCTCGCGGCCGACCGCGTGGCCCTGCTCGAGCCGGGCGTACAGGCCCTCGAGCACGCGGCGGGTGCCGTCGACGGCGTCTGGAGCGCCGGTAATCGTCACCTCGTTGCCGCGCGCGTGAACGGTGACGTCGAGCTTTTGTTCGATGCGCGCCAAGTTCTGGTGATGGGAGCCAAAAAGCTGCAACGCCAGGCGATTGTCGGCGAACGTCATCTGCGCCGATTTGGCGGCGCCGCCGCCTGCATCCCCGACGGTGCGCGGTTTCATCGGCGCCGTCACGCGGTCGCCCTTTCGCCCGCAAAAGCAGAGGGCCTGTCGGCGACGGTGACGCCGGCGAGGCTGTTGGCGTGGGCGGCGGTGATGCGGAGCCGCACGATCGAGCCCAGCGCCGACGCCGGCGCCTCGGTGTGGACCGCCTGCATGAACGGACTGCGGCCGATCAACTGGCCGGCGTCGCGACCCGGGCGCTCCAACAGCACCTCCAGGACGCGACCGACGGAGGTGCGGTTGAACTTGAGCTGCTGGGCGTTCAACCGCTCCTGCAGGCGGCCCAAGCGCTCGCCCTTGACGGCATCCGCAACCTGTTCCCCGATCGCCGCCGCCGGCGTGCCCGGCCGGGGGCTGTACTTGAACGAATAGGCCTGGGTGAAGCCGATGTCCTCGACCAGCGCCAGGGTTTCAGCGAAGTCGGCCTCGGTCTCGCCCGGGAAGCCGACGATGAAATCCGACGACAGCGCGATGTCGGGACGGGCGTCGCGGAGCTTTGCGGCGAGGCGGCGGTATTCGCCGGCGGTGTGGCGCCGGTTCATCGCCTTCAGGATGCGATCGGCGCCGGACTGCACCGGCAGGTGCAGGAACGGCATCAGTTTCTCGACGTCGCGATGGGCTGCGATCAGTTCGTCGTCCATGTCGGCGGGGTAGGACGTGGTGTAGCGGATGCGCTCGACGCCGGCGATGTCGGCGATCTCGGCGATCAGGCGACCGAGGCCCCATTGGACGCCGCCGAGGCCCTCGCCGTGGTAGTTGTTGACGTTCTGGCCCAACAGCGTGATCTCGCGCGCGCCGGCGGCGGCAAGGCGCCGGGCCTCGGCGACGACGCCGGCGACGGGGCGCGAATACTCGGCGCCGCGGGTATAGGGGACGACGCAGAAGGTGCAGAACTTGTCGCAGCCTTCCTGCACCGTCAGATAGGCCGCGCCGGCGCCGGCGGCGCGGGGGTGCGACGCCTCGCCGGGCAGGAAGTCGAATTTCGGCTCGACCGGAAAGTCGGTGTCGAGCACTTTTTCGCCGGCGCGGTGGGCGCGCGCCACCATCTCCGGCAGGCGGTGATAGGTCTGCGGCCCGAACACCATGTCGACGAATGGCGCCCGGGCGAAAATCTCCTCGCCCTCGGCCTGGGCGACGCAGCCGGCGACGGCGACGATCATGCGGCCGCCGTCTTTCTCCCTGGCGGCCTTCAGTTGCCGCATGCGGCCGAGGTCGGAATATACCTTCTCGGCCGCCTTTTCTCGGATGTGGCAGGTGTTGAGGATGATCATGTCGGCAGCCTCGGCGTCGTCGACGACCGCGTAGCCAAGCGGCGCCAGCACGTCGGCCATGCGCGCCGAGTCGTAGACGTTCATCTGGCAGCCGTAGGTCTTGATGTGAAGTTTTTGTGCCAAGGGTGCTGCAGCTATCGCAGTGAACGCGGGTTCATGACGCGGCCGGGTGCTCCGAGAACGTCCAGATCCTTGATCGAAAACTTTCCACGGGGCGGCATCGCGAACCCGCAAAGGCCCGGAAAACCGCCGCGAATCAAAGGTAGCACCCGGTCCATCCCTGTCAAGCCGAGGCCCGGCGCTCGCCACGCGGGCCGGCCAAGGTGCACCGGAAGGGGGCGCAAAAGGGCTGAATCATTTCTTGCTGTCGAGAGGCACGCCGTAGAGCTCGAGGCGGTGGCCGACCAGCTTCATACCGTGCTTCTTGGCGATCTTTTCCTGCAGGTCCTCGATCTCCGCGTTCTGGAACTCGATGACCTTGCCGGATTGGATGTCGATCAGGTGGTCGTGGTGCTCGTCGGTGGCTTCCTCGTAACGGGAGCGCCCGTTGCCGAAGTCGTGGCGCTCGACGATATTGGCCTCCTCGAACAGGCGCACCGTCCGATACACCGTGGCGATCGAAATCTTGGGATCGAGCTTGCTCGCCCGCCGGTAGACTTCCTCGACGTCGGGATGGTCGTTGGCCGCCGACAGCACCCGGGCGATGATCCGGCGCTGCTCGGTCATCTTCATGCCCTTCTCGATGCAGAGACGTTCGATTCTGTTTTCCGGCATGGTCCCTCCCGGGACCGGAAAATTGCCTGGGTGCTTCGTCGCCGATCGCTTCTCCACCCGACGGGCCTTCGTCCACCCGTCCGCGACGGCTCGCGGACGGGGCCGCCCGCCCTACCGGCGCCGTTTGCGCGGCTTGGTGCCAAGACCGATTTTTTTCGCCAGGTTGCTGCGATGCTTGGCGTAGTTCGGCGCCACCATCGGGTAGTCGGGCGGCAGCCCCCAGCGCTCGCGGTATTCCTCGGGCGTCAGATTATACGCCGTCTTGAGGTGGCGTTTGAGCATTTTCAGCTTTTTGCCGTCTTCGAGGCAGACGATGTAATCGGGGAACACCGACTTCTTGACCGCAACCGCCGGCCGCGGACGCTCGGGCGCCGCCGGCGCCGAGCCGACGGCCACCAGGGTCTTGTAGACCTCCTGGATCAATTGCGGCAGATCGCCGGGCGCCAAGGTATTGTTGCCGGCGTGCGCGGCGACGATTTCGGTCGTCAACTCCAGCAATTCGCTTACATTGGGTTTATCGGTCATGAACGATTCATCCTCAAGTTTATATTTCCCGTTATAATCCGGATTATTATGCCGTTTCTTGTCTCCCCGTCCGCCGAGGGAAATATGCGGTTTGTTTGAAGAAGAACCATATATAATGTTCCTATAATGCCCGGGCAAGTAAGAACAATGAACACCGCCGCAAAATCCAAATCGGCCACAGATGTTGACTATTTCATCGATATTACGGCGGAAGTCTGCCCGCTTACTTTCGTCAAGACAAAACTATTAATCGAGCGCATGCGGCCGGGCGAAGTCGCCGAGGTCCGCCTCAAGGGCCAGGAACCGCTGGAGAATGTGCCGCGCTCGATCCGCGACCACGGTCACAGCGTACTCGGCATGGCGCCCGAGGACGGGGCGCAAGTCCCGTTCGGCGTTCACCGTCTGCTGTTGCGCAAGAAATAACCGAGCCCGATGTCGGCGGTCAGCGGGTACGGCGGCGTTTCTTTGGCGTCGTCGTCGATGGCGGCCGCAAATAAAGCGGCCGCGGCTTGGCGACCATCGCGCCGGGCGTCCAGCGGGCGGCGGCGAGCCCGGCGACGACGGCGGCGTCGGGGCTATCGAGGGCGGCGCTGCGGATCGCCGTGATCCCGGCGGCGTCGAGCGCCGCCAGCGCTCGTCCGGCGGCGTCGCCGGCGACCACGACCGCGCACCGGTCCCGCCCTTTCCCGCCAGCCATCAGCAGCGTTGGCAGCTCATCCGGCAGCAGCGCCCTCGGTTCACCCATCGGCGTGAGGTCCGGGGCGAATGCCTGGGCGTAGACGTCGGCGCGCTTGGCGTCGAGGACAACCAACAGCTGCCGCTCGTGCAGCTCGGCTTCTGGGACGCCCGCCGCGACGGCTTCGAGCGTCGTCACCGCCAGGCACGGCAATCGGCCCGCCAGCGCCAAGCCGCGGGCGGCGGCGAGCCCGATCCTGAGCCCGGTGAAGGCGCCGGGGCCGTTGGTCACCGCCACCGCATCGAGGGCGGAAAAATCCTCGCCGGCCTCGTCCATCACCTCGAGGATCATCGGCATCAACCGCTCGGCGTGGCCGCGCGCCATCGGCTCGAGGCGGCGGGCGACGACCCGGCCGTCGCGCACGATGGCCGTCGAACAGGCGTTGGTAGCGGTGTCGAAGCCGAGAATACGCATGGTGTAGCCGGTTGCCGGCCGCCTTCGCGTGCCTGCGGTCTAGACGATTGAACAAGCGTCGTCGAAGTCGAGCCTGGGGCTGCGGGGGTGAATCCTTTCGCCGCTGCCGTAGCCGAGGTTGCACAGGAAGTTGGCCTTGACGTCGGTGCCGGCGAAGAAGGCATCGTTCACCTTCGCCTCGTCAAACCCGGACATCGGCCCGCAATCGATGCCGAGGGCGCGCGTCGCCAGTATGAAATACGCGCCCTGCAGGGATGAGTTGCGGAATGCCGTCGCCCGGATCAGCGGCTCGTTGCCGGCGAACCAGGCGCGCGCATCGGCGTGCGGGAAAAGTTGCGGCAGGCGGTCATAGAATTTCAGGTCGTAGCCGATGATGGCGGTGGCGGGTGCGGCCATGGTCTTCTCCACGTTGCCCGTGTCGAGACAGGGCTTGAGCCGCGCCTTGGCCTCGGCCGAGACCACGAACACGATCCTGGCCGGCGAGCAGTTGGCGCTCGTCGGGCCCATGCGGGCCAGGTTCCACACCGCCTTCAGCCGGCCGGCGGAGAGCGGCTTTTCGAGCCAAGCGCTGTGGGTGCGCGCTTCACGGAAAAGCTGGTCGAGAGCGCGGTCGTCTATGGCTCCCGTCATCGGGGCCTCCCGAGCTGGTGGCAAGGATGTTTCAGTATGACACTTGTGCTACCCCTGGGAAGCGTGAAAAATCGCGCTGCAACCGAGTCAGGATGCGCGGCAGCATGACCTTCTTCGAGACGATCGCGACCAAGATTCGGCGGCGGGGAATCGCCGTTCCGCTGCGGGCGGCGCTGCTGGCGGTGGCGGCGACGGGCGCCTTTGCGCCGATGCCGGTGGCGGCGGCGGAGACCAAGCCGAGCGCCGTCGTCGTCATGTATCACCGGTTCGGCGAATCGCGGCATCCTTCGACCAATATCTCGCTCGAGCAGTTCGAGACCCACATCAAGGAGCTGCAATCGGGAAAATACCGGGTCATGGGGCTTCCCGAGATCGTCGATGCGGTGCGCAAGGGCAAGCCGCTTCCCGACCGCACGGTGGGCCTCAGCGTCGACGATGCGTTCCTCTCCCTCTACAGGGAGGCGTGGCCGCGCCTCAA